>CAZRCF010000112.1:0-349 GCA_964598505.1 uncultured Lentimicrobiaceae bacterium
TTTTAGGCGTAATTCAGTATAATTTTTAAGAAAAACAAAGTATAGAACGCTGATAGTAAAATATTTTTCATTTTATATAATTTTATTGAGTTTTTGACACGCCATCAAATTTAATAAATTCTGACAATTTAAATGTTTTATTTAGTGGTTTTTCGTAAAATTTATCTTTTACAAAATACATTAACACTCTAATATAACTTATTTTAAACAGTTGTTCTTTTGTCAAAACCAATTTAATTTTTAATGTATGTTTTCTTTTTAATTTGAAAATATTTTTTTCTGTATAAGAATAAGAAACTGTTGATAAGGTATCACAATCGAAACATTCACCATATTTCAATTTGAAGAG
>CAZRCF010000112.1:422-8666 GCA_964598505.1 uncultured Lentimicrobiaceae bacterium
TTATAGATTTATTCGTCATATTAGTTAAGATAATACTTGTATAAGCTTTGCTTGTATCATAAAAGCAACTATCAACTTTTAAATTTATTGATAATAATTCTGGATTTTGAGCATAGCATTGAATGTGTACTACAAATATAAATAAAACTAATATTTTTTTCATTTCAATTTTTTTATATTGCGATTAGGGCAGAGCAATTTTTCCCTCTTTAATAATACCTAACTCCTTTAGTAAACTAAACGAAATGCCATATCTTTCTATTTTATACTTTTCTCTTGGAAAAAACAATTCAACTTCAATTGTATTGATTTCACCAGCAACACCTGTATTGTATTTTTGAGTTATTTTTTGCTGAATAACTTGATTTACAAAATCTTTTATTTGTATCATTTGATCCTTTGATAAAAGTAATGTTGTGTCCAAATTTTCACTATTATATTTTGAATATACTATTGAACACATTTTAATTCCATCTTTTGAACTATAAATATTATTTATTTCATATTTTTTATAATAAACATGATCTTCTTCATAACTTTTAAAAATAATTAATGGTCTTATGCTATGTAACAATGGTGATGATTGTATAACAATACTTTTATTACTGCATTCATAAAAAAAAAGGATACTACATATCAGAAGAAAATTTTTGATAATCATAGATTTACGTGTATTTTTCAGATGCAGATATATAAAATAATAAATCAAGTGAGTTAACGCTTCTATTTTCTTCATTTTAATATATTATTAATAATTTCATATTCACTAACACAAAATCTATTAAATTTGGGTAGCAAGTAATAGTTAATCCCATTTTTAATATTACATCCACAACTAATCAAAAATATTTTTATCATTATTTTTATCATCTGTGCCGCTTGTATTGCAGTCTAATTCAACGTTAATTGGGTTGTCGGGGAGTTTAAAGCCCATTTTTTCGTCAAATTTTAACGATTTATCTTTGTAGCATTTTTTTACAAAAAGAGCCCAAATAGGTAAAGCAGTATTTGCTCCTTGCCCTTGTGTGGTATTTCTAAAGTGCACAGATCTATCTTCGCAACCAACCCAAACGCCGCAAACTATTTGAGGTGTAATTCCCATAAACCAACCATCGGAATTGTTTTGAGTGGTTCCTGTTTTGCCTGCAACCGGCATTTTAAGTTCATATTTGTAACGTAAACGTGATGCAGTTCCTCCTTCAACAACGCCTTGCATCAACTTAATCATTAAGTATGCAGTTTGTTGATCAATAGATTCTTGCGATTTTGTATTAAATGTTTCTAATACATTTCCTTTGTTATCACATATTTTTACAAGAAATATTGGTTCGGTGTAAACACCTTGATTGGCAAAAGTGTTAAAAGCACCAACCATTTCATTAAGTGTAAGTTCGGGAGTTCCCAAACAAATTGATGGTACAGCAGGAATTTCGCCTGTAATTCCCATTTTTTGGCAAAGTTTAATAACCGATTGTGGCGAATATCTTTTAATTAAATATGCCGAAATATAGTTAACAGAATTTGCTAAAGCCCATTTTAGTGTAACCATTTCGCCATCGCGAGCATCACCCGAGTTTTTTGGTGTCCAAGTAGTGCCATCGGGCATTTCAAACGAAACAGGAACATTAGGTACCAACGAACATGGCGAAAATTCGCCCTCTTGCATCGCTAAAGTATATACAAATGGTTTAAATGTAGAACCAACTTGACGGCGAGACGACATTGCATGATCGAATTGAAAATGTTTGTAGTTTATTCCGCCAATATATGCTTTTATATTTCCATTTGCAGGATCAATAGCCATTAATCCGCATTGCAGAATTGTTTTATAATATTTTATCGAATCGTAAGGCGACATTAAGGTATCTTTTTCTCCTTTCCAAGTAAAAATTCTCATTTTTACCCGTTTCGAAAATTCAATTTTAATTTTTTCATCGCTTAATCCTTTGGCTTTTAATGAAGCATAGCGAGGAGTTTGTTTCATTGCCAATAGCATAGTTTCGTCAATCTCTTTTTGAGTTAAACTAAAGAATGGTGCATTTTTAACACCTTTCCAATGTTTAAAAAACTGACTTTGCAAATCACCACCAATATACTCTTTTACAGCTTCTTCAGCATATTTTTGCATTTTATAATTTATAGTGGTATAAACTCTCAATCCATCTTTATATAAATTATATTTTGTGCCATCGGGTTTAACATTCGATTCGCACCATTTGGCAAGCTCTAAACGCAAAAATTCTCTGAAATATGTTGCTAATCCGGCAGTATGGTCTTGAATTGTATATTTTGAAACATCAATAGGTTTATTTTTTAATTCTTCGTATTGTGCTTTTGTAATATAGTCGTATTTATACATCTGTTTTAAAACAACATTTCTTCTATTTAAAGCATTTTCTGGATTTCTTATTGGACTATATGCTGTTGGAGCTTTAAGCAAACCTATTAGTATAGCAGCTTCTTCAGTATTTATATCTTTGGGGTCTTTATCAAAATAAGTTTTTGTTGCCGATTTTATTCCATAAGCTAAGCTTCCGAAATCAACTGTATTAAAATACATTGCAATTATCTCTTCTTTAGTATAATTGCGTTCCAATTTTGCTGCAACAACCCATTCTTTAAATTTAGTAAAAACTAATTTGAAAAAATTTGGATGTTGGTCGCGGGGAAATAAGTTTTTTGCTAATTGCTGAGTTATGGTACTTCCGCCACCTTTATTACTAAAAGTTATCACACCAAAAGCAACTCTAACAATTGCTCTAATATCTATTCCGGAATGGCTATAAAAACGCGCATCTTCGGTAGCTACTAAAGCATTTACCAATTGTGGCGAAAGGTCTTGATATTGAACATTTGTTCTGTTTTCAATAAAATATTTACCCAACAAACTTCCATCATCGGCATAAACTTCAGTAGCTAAATTAGTTTTTGGGTTTTCCAACACTTCAAAAGTAGGCATAAAACCAAGCCAACCTAATGATATTAGAATAAAAATAATTGTTATTGATAATAATATCGAACCATATATATACCAAAACCATTTAATACATTTTGGATGCGAAGTGTTTTTTTTCATATATTATATATGTTTGTAAAACAACTACTTAATTATATTTTTCTAATCTAATTCCAATATCCGAAATTCCCGATAATACATTATCTCTCATAGCATGTTGAATTGTGAGAGTATATTTTCCTTGTTTAGCAAAACGAAATTTTGGCTTAAATAATATTTTGCAATCTTTAATTCTTCCATTGCCTTTACCAAACCATTTCCCTTCTTTATTAGCTAAAATACACTCTAAGGTATCTTTAGCTTTTTGTCCATTTGGAAAATCAGTTGTAACAAAAAGATACAAATTACTATATTGATAATCAACAGTATTTCTGATGTTTATGTACATATTATATAATTGCAAAGTATCTGGAATAGTAAAACCATGTTTAAAAGTTGTTTTTAATTCCCATTTTTCGTTTTCAATAGCACTATTTTCTTCATATACCCTTTGTAAATCGCAAGAGGAGATAATAAAAATAGAAATAAATCCTAAAATAATATATTTATAAAGTTTCATCTGTTAATAGTTTTATATTATACTTACACTTAGGCTTTTATGAGTGTATATCTTTTTTACTTTTTACTTATTACTTATTACTTAATACTTTTGTTTTTACTCGTTGCTAATCTTCTAAATTTTTATCAAATCGACCTAAAGCTTCGGCATCAGTATTCAAATCGTAATCGGTTTTTTTATGATTAATTGCCGAAAAATCTTCTAAGCATTCGGGCATTTTACCTTTTTTATTTTCCGAAATAATAAACTCAACTTTTTCGGCAGGAATTGCAAATAGGCGAGTGGTGTCAGATGAATAGGAGTACCACATCATTTTTTTGAAAATATCAGTTTTGCTGTAAATTGCATCTCCACGGCGAGTACGAAGAGTAATATTTGTATCGGGAAAGCTTTTATATTCTTGAATATAAGTATCAAATTCGTAGTTTAAGCAACATTTTAATTTACTGCACTGTCCGGCAAGTTTTTGTGGATTTAGCGAAAGTTGTTGAACACGAGCTGCATTTGTAGTAACAGAATTAAATGTTGTTAGCCACGAAGAACAACAAAGTTCGCGACCGCACGAGCCAATTCCACCAAGTCTTGAAGCCTCTTGTCTTACACCAATTTGTCGCATTTCTACACGAACTCTAAATCGTTCGGCAAGCATTTTTATCATTTCTCTGAAATCAACTCTATCTTCCGATGAATAGTAAAAAATTGCTTTTGTGCCATCTGCCTGATATTCAACATCGTTAATTTTCATATTCAACTTTAAATCAGCCGAATATTGTCGAGTTTTTATTATTGCATCATCTTCATTTTCAATTGATGAAACCCATTTTTCAATATCACTAAATCTTGCTCTACGAAAAAGTCGTTTAATATCTTCCGAATCGGGATCAATTCTTTTGTTTTTCATTTGAAGTCTAACAACTTCACCCATTAGAGTAATAATACCAATATCGTGACCTGGTGAAGCTTCAACAACTACTAAATCGCTTTCTGCGAAAATTCCCTCTTCGGGTAAGCGAAAAAAGTCTTTTCTGTTGTTTTTAAAACGAACTTCTACAATATTAAAATCATTTTGTTTACTACAAGTGTTAATATTTTTAAGCCAATTTTTAGAATCTAATTTACAACAACCATGTTTATGTAATTTGTTTAAATGTTCCGATTTGCTTGGGTTATCAAGTATTCCGCGTGATAAAAATTTGTTATTGCCTATTTTTTTAGATTCGTTGCTAATTGTTGACCTTAAAATTATATCGTCAATATTGGTTTCTTCTTGTTTTGATTCAATATTATCTAATTCTTGTTGTTCGTCTAATTTTCAATATTTTTTGATTTATCTATACTCATTTTAAATTCTATTTTTTGCTATTTTGCAAATATACAAAAATAAGCATTTGAATGTTTTTTAAAAATAAGAAAATGATATTTTTATTTATCATTAAATCCGCAATAATTGTATTAAGTTGCTGATAGTCATATAATAACTAAAAAAGCATTTACGTTTATAAATAACTAATTTTCAATTTAATCGGGTTGTATTATTTTAGTTAATTTATAATATTATTTTTAAAATATTTAAAATAATTTACAATAAATTTGCATTTAGTAAGTTTATAATGTATGTTTGCAATCGAAATATAACAATAGCACAAATATATGTTTACTAAAAATAACATAATAAAACGTAACTACTTGATTAATATATATATACGCAAATGCGGGTTACAGCTATTTTGCAAGTTTTAATAATCTCAAAAATTTAATTAAACCAATTGCAAACACAACCGAATATGGCTAACTTTGCCCATGCAGAGTTGCCTTGCTCTGCGTGGGAGTGTAATTATTTACACATTGTTCTTTATAAGGCAAAAAAGTAAATAAAGTGAAGATTACTCTTACAAAATTAGATGAATAGTTGGGTGATAGTAGTAAAATAAAAGTATTAACAAATTAAAAATTACAAAACATGAAAACATTAGAAAATTTAAAAGAATTTCAATTAAAAAATGAAATGAAAGATTTTACCGGTGGTGTACCAGTAAACAGATCTGGAACTTTAAATGGTTCTGCATGGTCTGTTAGTGGAGATATGTTTGGAACTTCAAGACAATATGGTGCTGGAGGTTTCAGTATTACAACAGTAGATAATGATTTTACTGGGTGTGTTACTGCCGATGGTCGTGAAGCATGTAATACATGGGTAAATGTAGGCTATTATGGTTAATTGTAAGTTATTATGCATTATACTTTAAAGTCTTTTTTCGATAATTTATAAAAATAGAAATAAAGTATGAGTTTTTATTATTAAAACTATTGTAAATATCTTTTTATAAAGTATTTATATGTTTTATTGCTAAGTATTTAAATAAAAAACCTCTTAGATATAAAACTAAGAGGTTTGAATTTAATTAATTATTTTTTTCACATTAACGAAAAAAAAATGTGTAATTTCTACACTTATTTATAATATTTTCATTAACAATTATTGATTATGAAAAACATATTAGTTATATTATTTTTAATAAACATTCCTTATTCATTTTGTCAAAGTTGGGGTTATGATATTTTAAAAAATCATAACTTAGACTTATCTAAGATTAGAGAATTTAAACAAAACGAAATTGATAATTATTATTTTTTTATAAATAATTTATTAGCTACAGACCAAGAAAAAAGAAATTTTACTTTAAAAAATCAAAATGGTAATTTAATAAAAATTGATAGTATAAATTTTAAAAAATATAGTTTTTTTATTGAAAAGAATGGATATTATACAACTAATTATAGAATATGGGATTGTTTATATAAAGATAATTATAAATTAATTGATGGCATATATGATTATGATTTACAAAAAAAACAATTTGTTTTTATAAAAAATAAAAAAATTGATACAATTAAAGTCAAAGATTTTTTCCTAATGAATTACACCTTACAGTTGCATTTCTCTGATAGATTTGGTTTTGAATTAATGAATTTGATTGAAAAATCAATTACATATAAAAAAACATGTAATGAAGAAGATTTAATGAATTATTTTGTTACTTATTTATCTAGAAACACTCAATTCGAGACTTTTAAATTCTTTGGCATAACTTATCATGTAGTATTATTACCAAATTTAAAAGATAAAAATTCATTTTCAAAATATTATAAATATGCTTTAAATAAATTTTTAAAATTTAAAAAGAACTATGACTTAAATTTTAAGTATGTTTTGTTTAATAACCTTAAAATTGACAATAAAAAAAAATTTGATTGGTGTGGATTAGAAACAAATAACATAATAAATAGATTTGAAATATTTAATAAAATAAAAAATGGTAATGATAAAATGATTTATCTTGAATCAATTATTAAAGAAACAATTAAATATATTAATAATGATAATACATATAGCCTTTTATTTTGCAATCATTGTAAATTAAAAGGCATGTTTTCATCATGTAATCCAAGTATAGGAGGTTGAAAATGATTTTAATCCTAACAGAAAAGAGCGATACTACCACTTATCATATAGCAAAATGGCTTGAGTGTTACAACATAGAAGTTTTAATAATTACCGATGAAGATAAAATTGAAACTGTTTGTATTGATAATGATGGTATTTTAATATCAATAAATGGTAAAAGTATTGATTTTAAAGATATTGAAGCATATTGGTATCGCAGGGGATTTTTTAATTTACCTTATAATATTAACCCAGAACAATTTCCTACCGAAGTGGTTAATGACCTTAAAAAAGAGATGTCGTTGGTTAATGAAATTTTGCATAACTATTTGCTTAATGTTCCTAATTTGAGCAGCTTTTTTAATTCCGACTTAAACAGGGTTTGTGTTTTACAAGCAGCCAAATCAGTAGGCTTGCAAATACCAAATTTTATTGTTTGTAACCAGAAAAACAGTGTAGAAGATTTTTTTAACAAATATCCTAAAATAGTAAATAAACCTATTTGGAATGGTTTGTATTCAAATATCGCAAATGTTCAATATATGAATTACACTAATGAATTTACCAAAGAAGAACTTAAAGAACTACCTACTCTATTTGCACCTAGTTTATTTATGGAATACATTGAAAAGAAATATGAATTAAGAGTTTTTTATCTAAACGGAGAGTGTTATACAATGGCAATTTTATCGCAAAATGATACTCAAACACAAATTGATTTTCGTAGATATAATAAAGGTATTCCTAATAGAAATGAACCATATCTTTTACCTTTAAATATCAAGAAAAAGATTGTAAAACTTATGAATAAAGTGAAATTAAAAACTGGCTCAATTGATATTATTGTAACACCAAATGACGATTTTGTATTTCTTGAAGTAAATCCAATTGGACAGTTTTTGAATGTTAGCCACACTTGTAATTTCAATTTAGAGAAACAAATAGCAAAATACCTTTCAAATTTAGCAAATGAAAATAGAAGAGTTAGTTAATAATGGTTTTATAGAGTTTTTACCTGTTTATTACAACAAAGTTACAGTTATTGATTACAACAAAACTGAAAATCAAATAATGCTTCATAAAAACGTAAAATTGGAAAAATACAATTTAAGCAGGTATATAGTGAACAAATGTTATAAGCATATAGCAAAGATTTCAAAATAATAAATTATGAAACGAGCATTAAACAATATTTCACCCAATAGAATGATAATTAGCGAGTTC
>CAZRCF010000113.1:0-8661 GCA_964598505.1 uncultured Lentimicrobiaceae bacterium
AAATTTTGAGCATTAGAAAGTAACCATAAATTTGTTAAAAGTATTAATACTGTTTTTTTCATCTGTTTGTATATTTATTGTAATAGTTATTAAAATGAAATTGTTAAGTTTCACAAGGTTGCTGGTGTTTACCTGCATTAATATTTTGCAATATTATGATTTTATTTTAAAATTACAAAGGTTTTTGATTAAATATTTCAGGTTCTATTTCCTACATTCAGCAACAACTTTACTAACAAGCTAATAGTAGTTCTATGACTTGTAAATTAATGGTATTTAAAAAAGTAAAAATTAATAAATCAAAATCTTCTTATATTTTTCTCTAACTACTTTATTGCTAAAATGTTCTAAAGCAAATTTTCTTATTTCGGATGAAGATATATAATTGGTTTCATTTAAAGTTTTATCCATTAAATCAGCTAAATCATAAGCATTTTCTTGCTCACAAATTGAAACCATTTCTTCGTTAAATGAGTAATCGTGTAGCAATCCAACTTTAGTAGAAATAACTTTACAGCCACACATCAACGCTTCGGCAATTGGTGTCCCAAAAGTTTCGTATCGGCTATTCATAATCAAAGCTTTGGAATTTTGCAAATGGGGAACAATTTCTTGCGATGATAATTCACCTTCGAAAATAATAAATTTATTTGTTAATTGATAATCATCAGATACTTTTATAATTTTATTAAAATCGAAACCCGAGCCTATTAAATGGAGTTTAAAATCAACACGTTTTTCTTTTAAAATATTAACAGCTTCAATAATTCCGGTAATATTTTTCGAAGTATCATCGAAACATGAAATATGAACAAATTTATTAGTTTTTATAGTTTTTTCCGAAGTTGTAAAAATATTTTCATCAACGCCATTTGGAATAACCGAATAATCAAAATCCAAATTCCATAGTGGCATTCTATTTTTCAGGCTATTTGATACAACAATTCTATGATTAGCATTTTTAAATATTTTTTTCAACCAAAAACCAGCTTTTTGTGGTTGTGAGTAATATTTCGACCAATGTTCGGTAATAATATATGGAATTCCCGAAAATACTTTTTTAAAGTATGCAAAAATTGATGAAATATTAACTACTTGAAGATGAATATAATTTACCTTGCCTTGCTGTTTTTCAATAGTTTTAAAAAGCGAATAATAGGCAAATTGTTTTCTAAAAAATTTAAGGAATCTATGATTTTCAGGTAAATAAACAATGAATTCTGTTAATGAATTATATTTAATTACTTCAATTTTTTTTTTCTTGATAGTTTTATCGAAAAAGACATATAAAACTGAAACATTAATATCTTGCGACATGTTTTCAGCAAACTGTTTAACAAAAAGTCCGTATAAAACATCATATTTATTTGTGAACCAAAGCGGAATAATAAGCAAATGAAAATCTGGATGTAACATATTTCAAAATTGATTATTTTGGGATTAAGTAAATTATTAAGCAAAAATAAGTTCTTTTTTTTGTAAAATCTAAAAAAAAATTATAATTTTGCACTGTTAATAATATGGTGGGCGTAGTTCAGTTGGTTAGAGCACCAGTTTGTGGTTCTGGGTGTCGTGGGTTCGAGTCCCATCGTCCACCCAAAAAGACCTTGAGAAATCAAGGTCTTTTTTTATCTTATTATCTAAACAATTATTATTTGGAAATATCATTTTTTAAATTTCGATAATTACTTTTTAGAAAAACAGCTATTTATCGACCATTTTTCTTTATCAAACTTCTAATTTTAGCGAATATTATATTAGCAATTGATTTTTTATTGCCAAAAACATTGAGTGGAATTTTTCCAATTTCATTAATATCGCTTTCGTTAAGGTTTAATGATGACATAATGAACTCTAAATTAATCGGTAAGTGATTCTTATTGTCATCAATAACAATCTGTAAGGCTTCATCTCTAGTAATTTCATTATTGCGAATCATATTGCATAATTGAGGCAATCTCCTAGACTGTCCAAACCGTTTATCTCTTATGAAATTGGTAAAAGGTTCGGCTAAGCAATCAAAATGTCTTGTATATTCAGACTCATCGGGTTCTCTCCAATCCATTTCTTTCTTTATTATTTTACCTATTCCCTGGTCGGAAGGAATATCTAAATAATACAGAATATTAACTCTTTTACCAATTTTACCAATTATTGTTAAAAAAAACGTAGTAATAAAATTTAGTTTTGGATAGATAAGAAAACGGTTAATCATTCTATTATTAATATTTTTATTCTTGTTTAAAATTGCTTTTAGCCTCGAGTGGTCATAAATATCCTCTGATGTAAAAGAATTAGCTTCTGTTGGCGAATGTCCTAATAATATTATTGGAATTCGCCATGATTCGGAAATTTTAAACATACTTCTTTCAATTCCCAACCCACAAATATTACAAATTTCACCTGAATGTATTAGTGCTGTACGATATAATTCCTGTATTAATTTCAAATCATGTTTAACCCAAATATGATCAACTCCACTTTTTTTAACTGATGTTTCAATATTCTTTTTAGCTAGATCGCTCATAAATCCATTGTCAAAAGTATAAGCTAACACATTTAGTTTATACTTAAAAGTGGCTAAATATAAAACGTAAGTACTATCTTTACCTCCACTTAATGGAACAAGAGCATCGTAAATTCTATTTTTTTTTCGAGCTTTATTAATTATTTTTAATAATTCATTTTCTCCAAAAGGTATATGTTGTTGGTGGTTATTACATATATTACAAAAACCATTTTCTTCAATTATTACTCCTTCTACTTTATCGTTATTAATGCATTTATTACAAGTTTTTACATCTGTCATATTAAAATATTTAATTTATTTTTTTATTCAGTTTTTTTACTTTCAATTAATCGACTAAAAATGATTATTTATATTATGAGTTTTCAATTGAATAAAGTTTTATAGTCTGTATTTTCTTACTTCTTGCCAAAAATAACTTTTTCAATTGTATTTTTAATTTCAGCTTTTGGCATACCACCAACTCTCATTTCTGGTTTTCCTGTTTTTGGGCAGTATAAAATTGCAGGAATACCATTAATATTGAATTGTTTAGCCAAATCCTCTTCGTTATCAACATTTACTTTCAAAAAATGAACTTTATCTTTGTATTCTAATGCAAGTTCTTCCATAAAAGGAGCAATCATTTTGCAAGGCTTGCACCAATCGGCATAAAAATCAATTACACAAGGCAAATCCGATTTTAAATTCCAATCTTTACTTTTTTCAAAATCATTAATTGTGGCTAAAAATTGAGCTTTGCCAATATGACGAACTTTCCCCTCAGCAGCAGCAGTTAAAGGTATTATTTCGGTTTCTTGAGTTTTAACAACATTAGATGTTGTGTTTTCTTTATTTTCAATAGTTTTAGTTTCATTATTGCATGCAAAAAAAACTGTTGCAATTGAACATATTAAAATTGTTTTAAAAATGTGTTTTTCCATAATTAAATTTAATTATCTAATTTATAAACATATATCCTTATTTACCAACTAAATCCTGAATACCCCATACCATTATTTTGCATACCCATCCCTCCTACTCTACCAAAATTCATTGGCGAAAAAGTTGCATTATATCCACTTGAGTAATTAAACCCTAAATTAATGCTCGAATGCTGCCCGATTTTATAATCAATATTCATTAAAAAACCTTTTGAATTTTGATTAAAAGCATCAATATACATTTGATTTGGATCGGGATTGTTTAAGCTCATACCTTTATATGCAAGTGCATGAATAGTAAGATTTTCAGATGCTTTATAGCTTCCATTAATGTAAAATGTACTTTGTGTTAAATTATAATTTGTTGATTTAAAAGTTTGTTCAGTTGAATTAAATAATGGAACATTTTGCATATTTGTAGTACTAATAATTGCACCGCCACCAAACGAAAATTTACTATTATTATTAAATTGTATTTGAGGTGCAACGTAAGAACCAAAGTATGAACCATAATTTGATGTACCTGTAAAACCTCCCATTTGCATATTAAATGAAGATTTGTACGACTGAATTGTATCTTTCGATTTTAAAGGTTGTGCATTTAAAAACAACGATAACACAACAATAATATTCAATAACAATAAACGTTTCATGATTATATTTTTTACAAATATAATATTTAGTATTGAGTAATTGCAAATTTAATAACAATTTATTATTTGAAATGTTTATTTTTGCAAAAAACAAAATAAATTATGTCAACAATAAATGAACTAACAAATATTGCATCGCAAGTGCGAAGAGATATTGTAAGAATGGTTAATGGTGCTGCTTCCGGTCATCCGGGTGGCTCGTTGGGGTGTGCTGATTTTTTAACTGCACTATACTTTGAAGTTATGGAACACGACCCAAAAAATTTCACAATGGAAGCTAAAAATCAAGATGTTTTCTACTTGTCGAATGGGCATATCTCTCCTCTTTTTTATAGTGTTTTAGCTCGCTCGGGTTATTTCCCTGTAAAAGAACTTGCCTCATTCAGAAAATTAGATACTCGCTTACAAGGACACCCTACTCCTGCCGAACATTTGCCTGGTGTTAGAGTTGCTTCGGGATCATTGGGACAAGGTGTTTCGGTTGCAGTTGGTAATGCTTTAGCAAAAAAAATGAATAACGACACAAAATTAGTTTGGGCTCTTACTGGCGATGGCGAGTTGCAAGAAGGTCAAGTTTGGGAAGCTTTTATGTTTGCTGCTGCCAGTAAAGTTGATAATCTTATTGTAACTGTTGATTACAATGGAAAACAAATTGATGGTCCAGTTGATAAAGTACTTTCTTTAGGCGATTTAAAAGGCAAAATGTTATCTTTTGGTTGGCATGTTATTGAAACTAACGGAAACAATATGGAAGATATTGTAACCAAACTTAAAGAAGCTAAATCACAAACAGGAAAAGGATTACCGGTAATTATTTTAATGAAAACAGAAATGGGATATGGTGTTGATTTTATGATGGGTACACACAAATGGCATGGAAACGCTCCTTCAAACGAACAAACTGCTGTTGCATTATCGCAACTTCAGGAAACATTAGGAGACTATTAAGGGTACAAGGTACAAGGTAAAAGGTGAATGGTAAAAGGTGAAAAAAAACTAAAAATGAAATCAAAAATATTATTAATTATAATTTGTTTATTTATTATCGGCAATAGCTTTGCTCAAAAAAAGCCTGTTGCAAAAAGAGTTGTTGCAAACAATAAAAATAAAGTTGATTCAATTTTAATTACTAAACCTGCTCATTTAACTCGAATATTGTTTATTTTCGATGCTTCAAACAGTATGAATGGAATTTGGCAGAGCGACAAAAAAATAGTTATTGCAGAGCGAATTTTATCAAATATGCTTGATAGCTTACGGTCATTCCCTGAATTACAAATTGCTCTTAGGGTTTACGGTCATCAGAAATATTTTCCACCACAAGATTGCAACGACTCGAAACTTGAAGTGCCATTTGAATATGATAATATTACAAAAATCAAACATAAATTAAAACAAATTACTCCTCGTGGAACTACACCAATTGCTATGTCGCTCGAAAAGTGTATTAACGATTTTACTCCTTGCCCAAATTGTAGAAATATTGTAATATTAATTACTGATGGTCTTGAAGAGTGCGGTGGCGACCCTTGCAAAGTATCTATTGAATTACAAAAAAGAGGAATTATTTTAAAACCATTTATTATTGGAATTGGCGAAAACTTTAAAGAAGCATTTGATTGCGTTGGTAACTATTACGATGCAAGTAGTGAAGATAATTTTAATACTGCATTAAAAACAGTAATTAAACAAGCCTTAAAACCAACTTCTTGCCAAGTAAATCTTTTAAATGAATCGGGATTGCCAACTGAAACAAATTGCTCAATGACTTTTTATGATACAAAAACTGGTGAAGAAAAGTATAATCTTGAACATACACTAAACTATTATGGCTCGCCTGATACGATTTATATTGATGGAATAAACCGTTGTAGTGTAAAAGCTCATACAATTCCGCCGGTTTGGTCGGATACAGTTAATATTTATATAGGAAAACATACTTCAATAAATATTAAAGCTCCGCAGGGTGGATTACTATTTAAAGTTGCTGATAAAAATGCTCAGTACCGAACTATTCCTATAATATTAAAAAAAGCTGGAGACAAAGAAATTATTAATGTTCAATATGCTGATAACATTGAAAAATATATTATTGGAAAATATGATGCAGAAATAATGTGTATGCCTCGAATATCTTTTAAAAATTTACAAATAAGTCAAAGTAAAACAACTACACTCGAAATACCTGCACCCGGAATTGCAGATGTAAATAAAGGCATCGAAGGTTTTGGAAGTTTGTTTGTAATTAGAAATGGTAAAAACGAATGGATTTATAACTTATTGACAAATAACAGAAGAGAGACAGTTTTACTCCAACCCGGTAAGTATAAAATTGTTTTTCGTTCGAAAAATTCAAATAAAACTGAAGACTCAAAAGAGATTAATTTTGAGATAAAATCAAATATTAAAACAACAGTAAATGTTTTTGAAATAAAAAAATAAAAATATATATCATGGAAAAACCTATTAGCACAGATTATAAAGATACACGTTCGGGCTTTGGCGATGGATTATTAGAAGCAGGAAGAAGAAATCCAAATGTTGTAGCATTATGTGCCGATTTAATTGGCTCACTTAAAATGGACGATTTTGTTAAAGAATTTCCGGAACGCTTTATTCAAACAGGAATTGCAGAAGCAAATATGATTGGAATTGCAGGAGGTTTGGCTATTGCCGGAAAAATTCCTTTTACCGGAACTTTTGCAAATTTCTCAACTGGAAGAGTTTACGACCAAATTCGTCAAGTTGTTGCATATTCAAATAAAAATGTAAAAGTTTGTGCATCTCATGCCGGAATTAGTTTGGGTGAAGATGGTGCCACTCACCAAATAATGGAAGATATTGGGCTAATGAAAATGTTACCAAATATGACTGTTATTAATACTTGCGATTACAATCAAACAAAAGCTGCAACAATTGCAATTTCCGAATTTGATGGTCCAGTTTATTTACGTTTTGGTCGCCCTAAAGTTCCAAATTTTACTCCCGAAAATCAAAAATTTGAAATCGGTAAAGCAATATTAATGAATCAAGGCACCGATGTAACTATCATAGCAACAGGTCATTTAGTATGGCATGCTCTCGAAGCAGCTTATGAACTTAGCTTAATAGGAATATCTGCCGAAGTTATAAATATTCACACCATTAAACCTTTAGACGCAAAAACAGTCTTAACATCAGTAAGCAAAACAAAATGCGTGGTTACAGCCGAAGAGCATGAAATGAATGGAGGATTAGGCGATTCTATTGCACAACTTTTATCTCTGAAAATGCCTCTTCCTTTAGAAATGGTTGCTGTTGACGATAAATTTGGTGAAAGTGGAACTCCAGACGAATTGATGAAAAAATTTGGTTTAGACACACCTCATATTGTTGCTGCTGCTAAAAAAGCAATTGCAAGAAAATAAAACTACGGATATTTAGGTTGTTTGGAATTAATAAACAACCTTTTTCTCCGGAAAAAATTATTAGTTTATTATGATTAATGATGATACTATTCTGGAGACTCTGAAAGCCAATGCTAATTACGAATTAGCTTTTTCAAATATTTTTAAAATATACCATAAAAAAGTTTATTGGAATGTGCGTCGCATTTTAATTGACCACAGCGACTCCGATGATGTTACTCAAAACATTTTTATTAAAATATGGAATGGTTTGCCAAATTTCAAAAACGATTCAAAATTATATACTTGGATATATCGTATTACTGTAAATGAATCACTTACATTTTTGAAAAGCAGAAAAATTAGAGCAACTTTTTCGTTTCGCGACTATGAACAAGAGTTATCGAACAAACTGCACGATAATAATATTTTTTGCGGAAACGAAATTGAACGTAGCCTCAATTTAGCAATTTTAAAACTTCCACCTAAGCAACGACAAGTATTTAATTTACGCTATTACGATGAAATGCCTTACGAAGAAATGTCGGAAGTTCTATCAACTTCGGTTGGTGCATTAAAAGCATCATATCATCACGCTTCGTCAAAAGTTGAACTTTTTTTGAAACAAATTTAAACCTTAAATATTTTTTTTAGTCATATATTCAAAATTCATTCAAATTATTTAAAAATGAAAAACGATAACAAAATAAAAAATAATAGCTCAAAAGAGATTGAGAATGGATTTATTTTTCCCGAAAACTACTTTTCAACTTTAGAACAAAATATAAATCAAAAAATTCATTCAAATCACATCTCACTAAAAAGAAATATTTTAAAATATTCATCAATTGCTGCTGTTTTGACTATTTTACTAATATCAGGAATAATTCTTTTGCAACTAAAAGATTTTAATAACCAAATAGCTCAAAATATAAATGATACATCTGCGAAAAGCTATCAAAACAATATTGAAAAACAAAGTATTGTTGCAAATAATGACGATGAAATTATTGAAATTGCTGATGACTTAGGTTTAACCGATGAGGAATTTGTTGAGTTTGCAGATATTTTAGAGTTATAATTGGGGAAAGTAAAAAATAAAAAGTGATAAGTGGGAAGTTAGAAGCACGAAGTTATGTGATAATGTGCTGATGTGCTAATGTGATGATGTG
>CAZRCF010000114.1:0-1329 GCA_964598505.1 uncultured Lentimicrobiaceae bacterium
AACTTTATTAAAAACAATGCTATAAGTATTTATATGCACAAATATGCAGCATATAATATTGTAAGTAAGATTATCAAGTAAGTTTTGAATTTTAATTTTTACTTTCGTCTTTTTTATTCTTATTTTGCTATGTACAAAACTTACTCAACCGAATATAAAATATTATTCAAAAACAGATTGATTAGCAAAAATTCTTACCAATCTATTCCAAAATCAACTCGAAATGAATGGAAATATAAGAATTTCGACAATATTTATGGCGTTAAAGAAATTGAAGATTTGATTTTTTATTATAAAACAGTGAAAGAAAACAGGATTGCAAAATCTACGCTATATGGACTTTGCAAGATAATTATCATCTATAAACAGATGCTTAATAATACCCTGCATATTGAGAAAAGAGTGATTATATATACCGATGGTGGAAGCGAAAATAGATCTGTTACTGAAGTTTTTATCTCGAATAAAAAAAACCTTGAACATCGAATATGTCAAAAAAATTGGCATGGTTCAAACAGCATGATTGAAGCCATTATTAAGAAAATTAAACAATGTTTTATATATCCCGGATCATATAGCGATTTTGATGACTTTAGCTCAAAACTTGAAAAAGCAATTACTATTTATTCCCAACAAACGACCTTAGATGCTTTAGGAGGAAAAACTCCAAACGAAGCTTTTTATAATATTGAACCATTTCAAACAGAAGTGGCAACATTGATTAAAACCGCTGCCATAAAACGTTATAAAATTAATCGATATAGCGATTGCTTCTAAAGCAGATTTTTCATAATACACATTCAAACAAAAAAACACCTTTTGTTTTTCTTACGAGCATAAAAAGAGAACAAAGTTTTAAATATTAATCTGTCCCATCGTAAAAATAATACTTAGTATTATTCTCTAAAAGCATTTATTGCTAATATGTTGAATATCAAGTATAGTCCGAATTTTCGTACCTTTTTTATAGACACGCTTGTGGACAGTGCAAGCAAGCACTTTAACTGCACTTGCTAATAACACATTATTTTTATTTACTATTTCGTTTTTCATTTTTAAAACTTAAAAACAAAATTTAAAATAATTATTATTTACATTTTGAGTTATCAGGTCTTACAACTCCTTTAATTAGATTATCAAAGAAATCTTGATAATTTGAAATATCATTTGATTTTAATGTTAGGAAATACACGGTAGTAGTTCCATAAAAATTATTTTTGTCAATTGTAAAACTATTGTGTGAGGCATTATCTAATGTTACAATTTTTACTTTTTCAAATGTAGAAGGTTTACGTTGATTCCACAATTCATACCATAATTTATTTGATT
>CAZRCF010000114.1:1339-4150 GCA_964598505.1 uncultured Lentimicrobiaceae bacterium
TAAAGTGTCATTATTATTTGATATTATTGTAACTTCTAAATTTTTCAGGATTTCTTTTTTATTTTTAACATATTCACAAACATCTCCATTCATAAGAAAATCGTATTGCACCATATAAATATTTTTGTGCATATAGCGTACACTAAAAGCATTACCAATTTTATTATTATTAAAATTTCTTATACCAAATATTTTAACAATTTCTATTTTGCGTTCCTTTAGAATTTTCTCCCATTTATTGTTAATGATTACGAAGTAAACATAAGCTCCATCTAATCCACAGTATTCTTTTTTGAAAAAATCAATATCATAAATAAAATTATAATCTTTGTTATTTATAATTTCTTTTTTTTTAATATCAATACAATTAGATTGACAAAATAGTAATAATATTATTAAAATTTTATTTTTCATTTTATTTCTATTTAACATTATATTCTAATGCATTTGCTTTTATTAGCCTTTTAAAAGCAGGAGAAGTTAATCTCCAACTTGAGTGTCTCATTTGCATTCGATAAGCCCTTTGCTCATAACTATAAGGCACGTACGGAATTCCTTTTTTAAAATCGCCTCCATGAGACTTTCGTTCATGAATATAAATATTTACAAAATCCCATTTATTATTTAATTTATCACCAAAATCTTCAGGATTAATACCTATATTAAACTTACCTTTTTCTAATCCAAACATTTCACCAAAACTACCATTTGCTAATGGTCTATTTCCATCTTTATATCTGCTAAATAAATAAATATTACCATCTTTAAGTTCTCCCAAAGAATACCCTGTTTGTTTATAATAATGGTTAGCAATTCCTTGTGCTAACGGTTTAAAACTCTTTTCTTGTTCTGGATATGAAAAATTTACACCTACAACATAATTTTGTAAGGTAGTGCTAATATTAGAATTTGTTAAAGTATCTAACTTTTTTTCATTTGTTGCGTCTGCATTTTCAATATAATTCCAAGTTTTTTTATCAATAATTCTAATATTATCTGTTGTACTTCCATACTTTTTATCACTACCTAAATATTCATCATTCTTAGTAAAATAATCATCAGGTCTTCCCGAAGAATTCCCATCAGGGTCAATAAGCATAACAGGATTTAGCTCACAGTAATTATACCCACTCAAATGAGGATATTTATCGCTCATCATATCAACGCTTAGCCAAATACTAAAATCTGAATTATAATATCTAGCACCAAAGTAAGAATAATCGGTTTCTATATCCTTTTCTTTTCCGCTAAAAGTATAACTTATTTTATTATAGTAATTAAAAGTAGCATTAGCAAGCACTTTAACTGCACTTGCTAATAACACATTATTTTTATTTACTATGTCGTTTTTCATTATTTAGTTATGATAGTATTTGTTTTTTAGTTAATGATTTAGAAAATACAAAGTTTAATCATTTTTTGAATTTATCAATGCTTCATATAAACTATAATGATTTCTACGGATATATGTCCTTAATACACCTCTATAATAAATATTATAAGTAATACTACTGTGCACAGCACCACCATAATCATCTGTTTTCTTTCCTGAAAGAACATCTGATTCAAATCTATCAACAATCATATTTTGTTCATCTGTTAAAACAAAAGTTGTATCTAAAAATATTTTTAAATTCCACATAACAGAATATCTCCTTATATTAACTGTATTATAAATTTTAAAGAAATTTGAAGTATCATTTTCTGCTTTATAGCTATGCATTGTAATATATAAACTCTCGAAAATTGTTGGAGTTGGACCATAATTATGATATATCTCAATTAACACTGGACTATCTTTAAGTGAGAAATAGTTAGATTGATTTTCTAACAAAATTTTTTCTTGAATCTTTTTAATTTCTTTCTTTGAAAGTTCTCTTACTTGACAAAAGCACAAAGTTGAAATCAAAATTAAAATTATTTGAAGTACTATTAATTTTTTCATAATTGTTTTGTTTATTTATTGTTAGAACGAATTACTATTGTGATGAGTATCAAAAGGGTCAGTAAAATATGCTTCTCTGTACAATCGATTTGCATAATTATTAAATCTTACTACTTTGCTCTGTTGATTAGCTTTTTGAAAAAGAACATGACCTAACCCATGATAATATCTTGAAGCCACAGATGAAGGATATTTTTCATAATACATATTATATCCTGCAAAAACTGGAATACCGTTTTTGGTCTTAGCCAATTGAGGATTTTCAGTAACACCTCCAAATTTTCCTTCATATTGTGATACTTTATTTGGTCTTATCATTATATAAGGTTCAACTGGATCAACATAAACTATGTTTTTTCCAAGATTTGGATTTTCATACAATGTATAAGTTGCTTCGCCACCATGATCATCAGTAGTAGTATTTTTTTCAAATCTTACCTCTGTTATTTCAGGACTATTCATTAGTATAAGCAATCCATTTAGAACTTTTAATTCTTTTTTTGAAAAACCGTCAGTATTTCCATTAAACCTTAAAGTATTACACGGATTTAAGACGTTATTTTCATAAGAAAATCTATCTGCCTTATCTCCAAATGTTTTTTTAAGTATTTCACTTTGTGTTTTTTTATCATTTTCAGTTGGTAGAACAATTTCTCTCCCATCCGGATCAACCAACATAACAGGATTTAAAGCACAATAATTATAAGGGCTTAACATCGGATATTTATCCGCCATAGGGTCAACACTCAACCAAATAGAACCATCACTCATTAAATATCTTGCTCCAAAGTAGCTGTAATCGGTTTCTATATCTTTCTCTTTTCCGCTAAAAGTATATCTACTATCAAAAGTAGTTGTTTTCTGAT
>CAZRCF010000114.1:4160-8651 GCA_964598505.1 uncultured Lentimicrobiaceae bacterium
TATTGCAAGTGTTGTATTGCGTTGCCGGTAATATCGGTAATAAACGATGAGCTACCCAAATGGTCGCTGTGGTAGAAGTATTGATCTGTTTCATTATTGTTAATGTATAAGTTGTTGTAAATACCTCTTAATTTTTGTTCAAAACGTACCATTTCGGGAATAAAACCTACACACTCGGTGTTACGAAGTAATAAATTTGTTAAATCGGTTTTTTGGGTATGGTAACTTGTTGCTATTGGTTCAATTGTTGTAAAAATACTATCGGTTGCCCCAAAGTAACCATAATTGGTTTCTATATCCTTTTCCTTTCCGCTAAAAGTATAACTTATTTTATTATAGTAATTAAAAGTAGCATTAGCAAACACTTTAACTGCACTTGCTAATATTACTTGGTTTTTATTTACTATTACGGGTTTCATCTATTTACGATTTCGGTTTTTTAGTTTTTGTTTACTTAAATTATATTGCAAATATATTGAATATCAACAATAGTCCGAATGTTTGTATCTTTCTCATAGATTTGTTTGTAAACAGTGAAGGTGTATTTTTATATTATCAACAATTTCTTTTATTGTTCGTTTATCATCTTGGTAATCAAAAACTTCTAATAATTCAAACAATGATTCTGATTCCCAAGCATTTATTTTATAATCAATTTTGTTTAATACATTTAAAATAACACTTTTTGTAGATGAACCGTCCATAAATTTCTCAATTTTATTAACAAATTCATCTAAGGTTAAAATTTTATCAGGCCAATCGTTTATTGAAATAAGAATTATATTTATTGTTTTTAATATATTTTCATCTATTATATTATTTTCAATAATATTTTTAATTTTACTAACTTCTAGTTCTTTCATTCTTTATAATCCTCAAATTCCCAATGTGCGATTCTGCTAATAATATTTGCAATTTCTTCCCAATTTTCACAATCAATATTGCTAATATAATCATTTAACGTTTTATAAATTTTTTGATAGTTATATTCAAAAACAATTAAATGATGTCTCCCAAAAATAATTTCATCATTTTTGTTATTATTAATCAACCATTTTGGAGTACATAACATTATATT
Organism: uncultured Lentimicrobiaceae bacterium; assembly: GCA_964598505.1. Classification (GTDB taxonomy): domain Bacteria; phylum Bacteroidota; class Bacteroidia; order Bacteroidales; family WCHB1-69; genus CAZRCF01. The sequence continues at coordinate 5,239 of CAZRCF010000114.1, forward strand.
GAATAAATCGGCACCATCTTTTCCTACTATTCCAATTTCTAATTCTAATAAAAAACCAAAATTGTCATTTTCTATTGGAACATATTTTTCCAATTCATATACATCAGGGCTATGAAAATATTTTATTTCTGCTTTCATAATATATTTAATTTGTTATGTCTAAATGTCCGTTATTTGACCATTTTTAATTTTTCCATTTACTTATGCCATTTCTGATTGTAAAGATACCATTTTTTATAAAAAGCCAAGCGGTTGCTTGGCTTTTTATTTTGTTACTTTTTTAGTTTATTGCGAGTTTTAGAATTATATCGTTCAAAAAACAACAATATTTAAAAATTTCATGTTTTTTATAATTTATAATTATTACATAATTCTTTAATAAAAAATTGTCTTTTTTCTCTGATATCACAACAACTGTAAATTTCTTTTATTTTATCATTTAAAGTAAAATCTTTATATGGTTTGAAAATTTCTCTAAAATTCTCAATACAACTATTGTTACAACCAAAAACAGAAGTTTCATCAATTATTGATACATAAAACTCCCATTCTTTTGTATCATCAAAAATATAATAGTATCCTAATAAATCCGAAACTGATTGATCTCGAATTAAAGGAATGTTTTCTAAAACTGACAATGATCTTGAATCTGTATTAGAAATCTTGATAATACTATACTTTTTATATTCTTTAATTTGCTTAAAGTTCATTATTTCAACTATAATTTCTATACCACCATTTTTTTTTGAAAATTCTTGTATTTGTTTGTTAAATTGATCATTATAATTTACTTCGTAATCAGTAAATAGAAAATGATAATCAAAGGATCTTCTCAGTATGTATTTTGGTAATTTTTTTTGCATAATATTTATTTAATATTCAGGAAATCTATATATTATTTGATAGTTTTTTGATTCAATTTTAACAGAAGGTCTACCTGTAGATTTTGATGACGTGGTTAATGAAATTCTAAGACCATCTTTTGTTTTAAAACTTGTTCGTGAAAACGTTGCATCTACTTTATAAAGAGACCCATCCCATTTAGAATTCAAATTTTTATAAAACTCGCTTGCCTTACCTTGATTAAAAGTTACTTGAGTTTTCCCAGATGATTGCTGGATGTTGTTAACTATACTTGTGCTTTTTGAAGATATATTTATTGCAGATACACCTAAAGAAAGTCCCATATTTAACCAAAAACCAGGATCACTTAAAGTACTCGACCATGTATCGCCTGCACTACCTAAAGCACTTTTTAAACCACCATTTACTAAATTATATCCTATCATTGCATAATCCCAGTTAGGCTCACCACCAGAAAACATTAAATTATCGGCTGCTTTATAATTATTAACATTTTGTGTAAATTCTTCAATATCGCCCGGCTCCATTTGATATACTGTTCTGTAACTACCATCAGATAAATATCTGCCAGCATTGTATCCTAAAAGATTATCATTTTTATCATAAAATGGTACTACATTATATGGTCCAATTGTTCTTGCTTCACTTAATTTACTATTTCCACCTTTATTTTGTCCTAATCTTTCCAAAATTCCATAAAATATTGGATTATTCCCATCAGGGTCAATAAGCATAATAGGATTAAGCTCACAGTAATTGTACCCACTTAAATGAGGATATTTATCGCTCATCATATCAACGCTTAGCCAAATACTAAAATCTGAATTATAATATCTAGCACCAAAGTAACCATAGTTAGTTTCTATATCCTTTTCCTTTCCGCTAAATGTATAACTTATTTTATTATAGTAATTAAAAGTAGCATTAGCAAGCACTTTAACTACACTTGCTAATAACACATTATTTTTATTTACTATTTCTTTATTCATTCTTTACTAATGCTGGTAATTATTTTTTTGCTTCTGATAACAAAAAAATGATAAAATTATTTAATTCTATTCATTTGGTTTAAATTTAATTGGTGTACTATCGTTCGACATTTTATAATTTTTTGGTGGTTTTACATAGCAGTCAGGATCCGTTTTTGCATTCATAAAATCAAATCTTAAACTTATTTTATATTCTCCTTCAGGTGGTTCAACAGGATAAATATATTTAAAACCTTCTTTTACTGAAAGTAAATTTCCTAAATCTTTATAATCAATTTTTTCAAATTCTCCATTATCATTAATTTTGTATTTTTCTTGAACGAGATTTATGAAAAAATAATCAGGATGTTTTTTATACGGTGGAAACCATTTAAGACGATTACTATTTAGCATTTTTGTAGTAATAATAAAATTAGTATCTATTGATGATGTTAGTTGATATGTTTTATAATCGTCACCATATAATACTAATTGTGATATTCTTTGTTCTGTTTTTTTTGAAAAATTTGCTAATATTATTTGTTCATGTTTGTTTAAAAAATAGATATAGTATATTACTGAAATATAGTTTTTATCTTTTCTGTTAAATAAATAGAAGCCGTAAAGTGTATTATTATTTTTATTGATAACTGAACCGTCGCTTCCAATATTTTCAAAATCATATAAATATTTACTTAATATTTTAGAATTATTTGAAAACCCTTTTCTGCTAATTATATTGCTATCAATATTTAATGGCAATTTACACTTTTTAAATTCACTCAAAAAATCATTAAATGATTTTGAATTTGTGTTTTCGATTTTATCTTGTTTAACAGTACAATTTGTTAAAATTAATACTATAACAAAATATATTATTTTTTTATTCATTTTCAATTACTTATATTTAATGTTTGGTCTTATTTCAGTTGCATTTAAAAGCTTATCTAATGATATTAAGTATCCATTTTTATAATATAACTTTCCACCTCCAATATATGCATTATCTCTAAAAGTATAAAAATTACCATTGTAATCATTTCCTCTTCCGTTTATATTAACAAAGTGATTTGTTGCAGAATTATAATTATTAGCACTACCAGCTCCATAAAGAGCAAGTCCGAGCATAACAGGATATCCTTTTTCAAGATTTGAGTTAATAATATTTATTGCACTACTTAAATTTGCAGTTACAGGTATAACACCGCCACAAGCGGAAACTGCAACATCTATTCTTGAATCAGCCCCACCAGGAGTTGCACCACCAATAATATTTTGTTGAGTTGCTGCAACATTACAATTACCTCCTACACTGCTATATGAAACATACTCTTTATCGGCTAACACATCACCTATTGTTCCCCAATTGCCTTTTAAATTGAAAACACCACCAAATCTTTTTGCTAATGATGCATAACCACTTGTGAATTTTGCTGCATCTTTTTGTGATTTAAAATTTCCATTTCCTGTATATGCTGCTTTTGCTGAATTGTATTGTTCTCTATTAACCTCAACTGATTGGTCAATCCCATCGTTCACATTCTCAATTAAAACTCCTTCTTGGTCATAATAATTTGTTGG
>CAZRCF010000115.1:0-8624 GCA_964598505.1 uncultured Lentimicrobiaceae bacterium
ATATATATTCTAATATGTTAAAGTTACTTCGTTATAAAACAAATATTTACATTTAAAAAAGGAACTATTTGTCGTTTTTCAATAATAATAGCAAATGTATATAAAAAATTAAGATGTCGCAAATTATATAAAACGTAAAATATTATATGTTAATTCTACTTTACCATTTTAAAAAATTAGCATAAAATAATGAACCCAGCGAGTTAAAATATTTATAGATAATGAATAAATTAATACATATACGATTCCGATGGGGTCAAACAATAACCTGAACAATCAATTTCTATATACATATAATACCTCTGGCATTAAAAATATTTAATTTAGTAAAGTAGAATTAAACACTATAATACTGAAAAAGTTGGTAAGATATAGTCGGTGCGCTATTTGGAGTGGCACTCCCACCTATTATCAATATCTGTGTTTTTTTACCGCAAAGGTTCACAAAGGTAACGTAGCGTTTTATGATTTTCAAACTTCGACAGGCTCTGTGTGACAGAAATATAATAATATATTTTCAAATTTCTTCCTACTTCCAATTAAGTGCTTCCAACTTATTACACTTCTATTACCTTCAGAGCAACGCTTTTTTACTTTTTACTTCCATCTATAATAAGCTCAATCTGCTGTATCTTCTTTCTACTGCTTTTTCTTCTCCCCAGATTCTTCAAGCAATTTAATAATTTGATTTTTATCAGCCAAACGCTCATTTAAGTAAGCTATCTCTTTTTCGAGCATTGCAATTTTGTTTTCAAGAATAATTACATATCTAGTTTTATAGATTTCATTAGGTTCACTAACTTGACTTGGAGTTTCATTAAAACATTGAAAAAAGTCGTAGTTTATTACCTCCGAAATCCTCTTTAGCAATGCAGTATCAATAGAATCACGACGAAAAATATCATAAGCATTATTGCGATTAGTATTAATCCGCCTTGCAAACTCACTTACCGAAAATCCTTTTTCCCTATGCTTTATTTCTATTATTTTACCTATACTTTGCTTAATGAAAAATTATAAATATGTAAACGTCTAATTTATCTATATATGCTACATCTTCAATACAAAATCTAAAGAGTAACACAAATACAATTTTAACAATCATCTTAAAAACCAAATAGATATAAATTAATTATTTGGTTTTTCTTTAGTACCAGCATGATGAAAATTATAACTCGGCTTATCATCGATATAAAATACTGAGCGTAATACATTTACAATATTGTTCCACGCCCACGATTTATTAGAACCTTTTTCGCTAATCCAACACGGATTTACTTTATACAAAGCAGTCATTCGAACATTAATAAAAATAAGCAGCCCAAACAAAACTGAAAACAAAATAGCTCTACGTTTTTGGAAAGCCCATTCTACAAACAAAGCTATTGGTATAGTAAGCAATGGATAAAATTCTATAAATGCTCTATGTCCGAAACTACAATCAAATGTTGGTATCCACCAACTGGCATTGGTATATGTAATTAATACAAATATCAATATAATTCCAATAGCTTCAACCTTTTTTCGTTTATTCCATAATATTATTAATCCGGGTATTATAAATAGTAAAACTGCTGAATAAACAAACAAACCTGATACTGAACCAAATAATATTTCAACCATTTTTGGATTTGTCCAGTTTGTAAAACTTTCGCCTTGATAGGAATAAAAAATATAAGAACCAGTTATTGATTTCCAATACAAAAGCTGAGGTAGAATTGCTATAAATGAGAATACAACAAATATTAATGTATAAAATATTTTTTGTTGAAAAATATATTTTAATCTGTTTTTAATTTCCGATGCTTTATATAATTTAATAAACAATGGCAATAAAATAATAATTGCATTAGTTGGGCGAATTAATACCGACAGCCCAAAAGACAAACCCATACTAATTGAGTTTTTATAAGTTGGTTTATCGAGATGCTTAAATAATGAATATATAAACCACGACATTGTAAAAAACGAATAAGCATGAGCCATACCCGATTCGCCAACACAATAATATTCGAGATTTGTTGCAAAGTATATTGCAATAAGGGTAATTATTGAATTTCGAGGTTTTACATACCGAGTAAGTACTTTGTAGAGCATTAATAGTCCCAAAAAACAATAAAACAAAGTACCCATTGTAATAAGAAACTCAAAAGTTTCGCTAAGCCCATTAGTATATGGGTCGTTAATTTTACTAACTGCTAATGCAATTAAAAAAAATGGAGTTTGTAATATTGCTACCCCTGAAGTGTATTTTGATATAAGGGTTGCTTTGCCGTTTGTACTTTCGAAATTATTTTCTAATAAATTATGCGAAATAAATAGAGCAGGCAAATATGAATAATAATAACCTGCATCTGACCAAAAAACGTATCTTTTGTTATCTTTTCGTGTATTATTGGCAATTATTAAATTACCTAAAACAAAAATCACCCCTATAATTAAAGCAACTATTTTCGGGTGATTTCTGAAAAATATTTTTAATCGATACATAAAAATATATACTAATTATTATCTATAACTTCATTGTTTTCAATTGTTTCTGATGAGGTTTTTTCTTCTATGTTTTTTTTAAAAAATGAGTGTTGGAAAATAAGTAAAGCAAGCACACCAGTAGTTATCGAAGCATCAGCAATATTAAATACAGGACGGAAAAATATAAACTCTTCGCTGCCCCAAAAAGGTAGCCATTGTGGAAAATGTCCCGAAATTAGCGGAAAATAGAACATATCAACTACTCTGCCATGTAAAAACGGTGCATAACCACCTTCGGCAGGGAAAAATGTTGATATTTGATAATAACTATCATTAAATATTAAACCATAAAAAGCACTATCGAAAAGATTACCGGCTGCACCTGCAAGTATTAGTGACATGCAAATAATAATTCCTTTTTTTGCTTTTTGTTTAATTAATTTAGTAATATACCAACCTAAAGCTCCTATTGCAACTATTCGGAATAGGCTAAGAATAAGCTTTCCCCAAGCTCCACCTAAGGTCATTCCGAAAGCCATTCCTTCGTTTTCGGTAAAGTGAATAAAACCACGATTACCTAAAATTTGAAATTCTTCGCCAATTCGCATGTGAGTTTTAATCCAAATTTTAAGTATTTGATCAATTAAAAGCACTCCGAAAATAATTCCGAAAGCCCACCATGTATTACTTTTTAATCTCACAGAAATTATTTCTTTTTTGTTTGAGATATTTTTGCATCGTAACTTAGTGTAGCATGCGGAACAGCACGTAGTCGTTCTTTAGGAATTAATAATCCTGTTTCGCGACAGATACCGAAGGTTTTATTTTCAATACGAACTAAAGCAGCTTCAAGGTTTTGAATATATTTTTGTAAACGAGCTGCCATTCTACTGTTTTCCTCTTTCGACATTACATTGTTGCCTTCTTCTAATGTTTTAAAAGTAGGTGAAGTGTCAATTGTATCATTATTGCCTGAATTGCTATACGATTCGGTAATAGTAGTTAAGTCGATATTTGCTTTTTCTATCTTGCTGATAATAAGCTGTTTGAATTCTTCTAACTCTTCGTCAGAATATCTTTTTATGTTTTTGTCTGCCATAATATTTTTTTTCAGATTAATATTTTATAATTTAATAACACAAATATCTACATTAATGCCATCTGCAAGCTCTATTTGTATAGTTTCGCTTTCGGGCAATGTAGATACAAATTCAATTTTTTTAGCTAATGTTTCGGAGCAAATATATAAATTATTTTTGGTTATTGCCGATTTAATAACATCTTTTTCGATAACATTAATAGCAATTGTATCTGTAACATCGAAATTTTGTTCTTTTCTAATACCTTGAATGCGGTTTACAAAGTCGCGAGCCAAACCTTCATCGTATAAATCCTCGTTAATGGTAATATCTAAAGCCACAGTTAATAATCCCTCGTTAGCAACTACCCAACCCGGAATATCTTCTGCGAAAATTTCTACATCAGTTAATTCAATTGTTTTTACTTCTCCTTCAATTGTTACATCAATTTTTTCATTTTTTTCTAATTCCGAAATATCTGCTTGCGACATATTTGTAATTGCTGATGCTGTTTTTTTCATCAGTTTTCCGAAACGTGGACCTAATGTTTTAAAATTTGGTTTAATATTTTTAACCAATATTCCTTCCGATTCGGTGATATATTGAATATCTTTAACATTTACTTCGCTAATAATTAAATTTTGAACAAGTTCGATTTGCTTTTTATAGTTGCTGTCGAAAACAGGAATCATTATTTTGCTTAATGGTTGGCGAACTCTAATATTCGATTTTTTGCGAAGCGACAACACCATTGAAGATATTTTTTGAGCCATTTGCATTCGCTCTTCTAATTTTTTATCAATTTGCAATTCGTTTGTAACTGGAAAATTAGATATATGAATTGATTCGCATTTTTCTTTACCGCTAACATTGTTCAAATCTAAGAAAAGTCTATCGGCAAAAAATGGAGCTATTGGGCTCATTAATTTTGCAAGTGTAACCAAGCAGGTGTAAAGAGTTTGGTATGCCGAAATTTTATCTTCAGAGTATTCGCCTTTCCAAAAGCGGCGACGACAAAGGCGTACATACCAATTACTAAGATATTCATCTACAAAGTGTTGTATTTCGCGCCCAGCTTTTGTTGGTTCGTAATCATTATAAAATCCATCAACATCTTTTATAAGAGTATTTAATTCCGATAATATCCAACGATCAATTTCCGGGCGTTTTTCATAAGAAATCTCTTCTTCTGAATATGAAAATTTATCAATATTTGCATATAAAGCAAAGAAACTATAAGTATTATAAAGCGTTCCGAAAAATTTGCGTTGAACTTCCGAAATTCCATCTATGTCGAATTTTAGGTTATCCCACGGTTGTGCGTTTGTAATCATATACCAACGAGTAGCATCGGCACCATATTTTCCAATGGTTTCAAATGGATCTACACCATTTCCAAGTCGTTTCGACATTTTATTGCCATTTTTATCTAAAACTAATCCGTTAGAAATTACTGTTTTAAATGAAATGGAATCAAAAAGCATTGTTGAAATTGCATGTAATGTAAAAAACCAACCACGAGTTTGGTCAACGCCTTCGGCAATAAAATCGGCAGGATAATTCTTATCAAAAATATCTTTATTTTCAAAAGGATAGTGTAATTGAGCATAAGGCATCGAACCCGAATCGAACCAAACATCAATTAAATCTAGTTCTCGGTACATTGGTTTACCTGATGCAGAAACTAAAACTATTTCATCGGCATAAGGTCGATGCAAATCAATAGTTTCGTAATTATCTTTTCGCATATTGCCAACAATAAATTTACTGTATGGATTATTTTTCATCACTCCAGCATCAACCGATTTGTTAATTTCAGTAACTAATTGCTCAACCGAACCTATACAAATTTGCTCTGTTTTTTCTTCTGTAATCCAAATTGGAATTGGCACACCCCAATAGCGTGAACGAGATAAATTCCAATCAACTAAATTTTCGAGCCAGTTGCCAAATCGTCCTGTTCCTGTGGCTTCGGGTTTCCAGTTAATAGTTTTGTTTAACTCAATCATACGATCTTTATAGGCTGTAGTTTTTACAAACCATGAATCGAGTGGATAGTACAATATTGGTTTATCGGTTCGCCAGCAATGTGGGTAACTGTGAATATGTTTTTCAATTTTAAATGCTTTATTTTCGAGTTTAAGCATTACACAAAGCTCAATATCAAGCGATTCTGCATTTTCAATTTGCTCAGGATTGTATTCATTTTTTACATATTTTCCTGCAAACTTTTTATATAGTTCTGTATTTATATTTTTATTTGCAAAATCGTTATCTAACTCTTCAATTGTAAAAAAACGTCCACGTTTATCAACCATTGGTTGGCGAGCACCTGACGAATCAATCATTATAAGTGGTGGTACACCGGCAGTTTTTGCAACTCTATCATCGTCGGCACCAAATGTTGGAGCAATATGAACTATTCCTGTACCATCTTCGGTAGTAACAAAATCGCCAATAATTACTTTAAAAGCATTATCACCAGGATTTACCCATGGAATAAGTTGTTCGTATTCAATGTTTTTCAGAGTATTTCCTTTGAATTCCGCGATTACTTTAAATGGAATATTTTTATCGCCAATTTTATAATCTTCTAATAGTAATTCTGCATTTTTTTCAGGAAAGTGACTATTTAATAATGCTTTTGCAAGAACCACATAAATAGGGTTTCCCGAATATTGATTGTATGTTTGTACTAAAATATAATCGATATTTGCACCAACGGCTAATGCTGTATTTGAAGGAAGTGTCCAAGGAGTGGTTGTCCAAGCTAAAAAGTACAAACTATTAACATCAATATCTTGAGTATCGAATGGTATTTTACTGATGTTATTATTGTCGGTTTTTACTTTAAATTGTGCAACACAAGTTGTGTCTTTAACATCGCGATAGCAACCCGGCATATTAAGTTCGTGCGAACTTAAACCTGTTCCTGCAGCCGGCGAATATGGCTGTATAGAGTATCCTTTATAAAGTAAGTTTTTATCGTAAAGTTGTTTTAGTAAGTACCAAACGGTTTCGATATATTTATTATCGAATGTAATATATGGATTTTCTAAATCAACCCAGTAGCCCATTTTATGAGTAAGGTCGTCCCAAAGGTCTTTATATTTCATAACCTCCTTTCGGCAGGCTTGATTATATTCTTCAATAGTAATTTTTTTGCCAATATCGTCTTTTGTAATTCCTAATGTTTTTTCAACACCCAATTCAACTGGTAAGCCGTGAGTATCCCAACCGGCTTTACGAGCTACATAAAAACCTTTAAGAGTTTTATATCTACAAAAAATATCTTTAATAGAACGAGCCATAACATGATGAATTCCAGGCTGTCCGTTAGCCGACGGAGGTCCTTCGTAAAAAACATAAGGATCGTTTTGCTCTCTGTTTCTTAAACTTTTTTTAAAAATATCGTTATCTTCCCAATAGCTTAAAATTTCTTGATGAATAGCTGTTAGGTTTAGGTGTTTGTACTCTTTGTATTTGGTTTCCATTATAAATCTAAATTACATTGAATTTTTTAGGCTGCAAAATTACAAAAAAAATGCTACAATATATAAAAATTAGTTTCTGCTTTAATCAATTTTATCAGAAGGCTCTTTAAGCAAAAACCTCGTAAGTATATTAACCTACAAGGTTTGAAATCAATTAATAACGAATTCGTTAAGTATTAATAAGATTAAAAATACAATATTTTCTTAGTAATAGTTGAATTGCCATTTTGTAAAACACTAAAATATATGCCTTTAGGGAGATTTGTTGGTGCCCATTCTACAACGTGTGAACCAGCATTAATATTATTGTCAATTAAAGTTGCTACTGTTTTACCAGAAATATCTTTAATTGTAAATACAATATGTTGCATATTTTTGTTTGAATGAAATCGAAATACTGTTGAATTTTGAAATGGATTTGGACTATTTTGCTCAAAAGAAACAGTATTTGAAACTTCAAAATCAGATATTTCTAAAGGAGTTTGCGATTTAACCCAAGCAGTATAAATTAATTCAGCTAATTTATGCGAAGCTTCTTTAAAAAGAGTTATTGTAAAATTTTTGGTTTTATCCCATAATGCTTGGGTGTAAACAGATGAAGTTGTAATTCCACCAGCTATAGATTTTGCATAGTTATCGGCTAATAAAACCGAATCTTTATATTTATAATTATAATAAATATAATCAAAAACATATTGATTCACATTTTCAATTACATTCAAATTTGTATCTCCCAAGTAAACAATTTGTGAAATATTTGCGTTTATCATTGTTGATTCATAGCGTGAGTGAATTCCTGAATTTCCTGTTAATTGTCCATCAAAATTTTTTGTAATATGCAAAGGCATGTGTCCATCAGCAATATAATGACCTAAATCTGATGCAATAAGAAGTGCTTTAGTAAAGTCGGAACGATGAAAACATTTAACTAAGGTATCAAAAGAGTTGATAGTAGCCCAAGGCAAAATCCCATTTTCTTTTACCGCAGTAATACCATATTGAGAAACAATAGAATCCCAAGTTTGAGGTATTCGATTTTGTAAAAGAAAAATTGGATAATTGTCAATATCAATATAATGTTTTGGTGCTTCTGTTGGGTCGGTATTTTTTCGGGTATCAGCATCTGGAGCATGGGCTTCTAATCCGCTAGACCAAGACATAAATTGAGCAATAGCATTATTAAACGAAAGAATTGAGTTAAAATTAATTTTCTTATGTCCATATTTCCCCCAACTAATAAGAATTACAGCTACAAATAATAGTATAATAATATTACGTTTTTTCATTTTTCGTTTTTTGGGTTTGTAAAGGTACTATAAATTTTCATAATACGCCTATAAAGTTCATTATTTAATTTATAAGACTTCTAAAATTAGGTTTTTTTCGTTCAGCGAATACTGGAAAAAAGCAGCAGGTAAATGGTAACTGGTAAAAACAAATGAACCACTTACTACAAACCTGTCACCATTAACCTTATACCAGTCACAATTTAAAAAGTTCGCCTCGAAAAATCTAATTTTTAGAAGTCCTCTTTATTTATTGCTTAATTTAATTAATAAACGCAATTTTACTGTTTAAA
>CAZRCF010000116.1:0-2216 GCA_964598505.1 uncultured Lentimicrobiaceae bacterium
ACGATGTTATGGAAAAATTGGCAACAGTTATAGGCACATTTAGTTTTGGAATTATTGAAGCCATTACAGGAAATATGCGATATTCTGTATTAGCGGTAATGGGATTTTTTATAATTAGCTTTTTCTTTTTAATAATGCTTTATTATAAGCAAAAAAAGCTAAAAACAGTTTGATAATAACCCTTTTCCGCAAGTCATCTGATGACTATCACTATTGTTGTTGAGTATTTAAGTATATCATTGAATTTGTTATTTAATAACAGGTTTTATATCTTTGTGAAAAATTATTAAATTATTAAATGAATATTATCTTTATAGTACAATATTTTTAATCTTGATTATTAGAAAATTATAAAACATTAAATATTTATGAAAAAATTGTTTATCTTTCCAATGTTAATATTTGTTCAAATAATAGTATTAGCACAATCGCCTCAAAAAATAAGTTATCAGGCGGTAATTCGTAATATTAATAGTGAATTAATAATTAATCAGCCTGTGGGAATACGTATAAGTATTTTGCAAGATTCGGCTATTGGTTCTGAAGTTTATAGAGAGATATTTAATCCTAATCCTCAAACAAATTCTAATGGATTATTGAGTATTGAAATTGGTACTGGAATTATTTTAACAGGTAATTTTTCGTTAATAGATTGGGCAAATGGAATATATTTTATAAAAACAGAAATTGATCCTACCGGTGGAACAAACTATACAATAAACGGAACAACACAAATATTGAGTGTGCCTTATGCTTTGCATGCTAAAACTGCTGAATCAATTACAGGTACAATTACAGAATCTGACCCTATATACTTTGCAAGCCCTAGTTCAAATATAACAAATACAAATATTATAAGTTGGGATAGCAGCTATAGCTGGGGCAATCATTTTGGGTTATACAAATCGATTAGTTGGATGCCACAGTGGAATGATATTACAGAAAAACCAATATTTGCTAATGTTGCAATAAGTGGTAATTATAATGATTTATCGAATAAACCAAGTTTTATTGATAGTTTAAGAAATAATTCTGTTCTATTATCGGGCAACCAAACAATATTTGGCAATAAAACATTTAACAATAAAATAGTTATTAATCAACAAGGTACATTAAATGATACAACGATTTCGAGTGCCGCATTTGAAATTAATACTACATCGCAAGGATTTTTATTACCACGATTAACTAATGAACAGATGAATACTATTAATAATCCGGTAGAAGGTCTTTCAATATATAATAAAACCTTAAAAAAACAATGTTTTTATAATGGAAGCGGATGGATTTGCTATCCTACGGATTGTTATGCAATACAATCTTTTGCCGGGAATGATACAAATATTATAGATACAAATTTTTTAATGCTAAATGCTAATTTTCCAAATACTGAACAAGGACATTGGTATATTGTAAGTGGTATAGGTGGTTCGTTTTCTAACGATACTGTTCATAATACTATTTTTACAGGTCAATATAACACTCAATATACTTTAAGATGGGTAATTTCAAATCCACCTTGTACTTCTTCTTACGACGATGTTAATATTTCGTTTTCTAATTGGAATGGTTGTGGAACTCCTTTATATGCTGTTCATAATGCCGGTGATGTTGCTCCTGTTTTTAAAACTGTAAGTTACGGCACAGTTTCTACTTCACTGTTTGGTGGAACAAAATGTGCTATAACTCAAAATTTGGGCGCTGAAAGCCAAGCTATAAGTGCTGTTGATTCATCAGAAGCATCAAGGGGCTGGTATTGGCAGTTTAACCGTAAGCAAGGTTTCAAACACGATGGAACTACAAGAACTCCGAATACAGCTTGGATAAGCACAATAGATGACCCTTGTAGATTATTATTAGGTTCAACATGGAGAATACTAACAAAAACTGAATGGAGTAATGCCAATACCAATGGTAATTGGAATTGTTATTTTCAACCATATAGCTCAGTATTAAAACTTCATAACGCCGGTGGCTTAAATTATATAACAGGTAATCTTGAGTGGGTTTCAAACCATAGTAGGTTTTGGAGTAGCACTCAATATCATAATACAAGAGGATATTCTGTTAGATATTACGAAACAAGCGGTGGAGATAATGATGATATAAAATCTTTTGGAACCTCTATAAGATGTTTGAAAGATTAATAATGTTAAAATTTCAAATGTTAAAATGGGTAAAGAAATTTTTATCGTAAAAATTTCTTTATTAAAATT
>CAZRCF010000116.1:2226-8559 GCA_964598505.1 uncultured Lentimicrobiaceae bacterium
AAAATTTCACATATTCTTTTTGCAGCATTACCGTCCCATAATTCGGGGATACTACCAGTTTTAATTTTCCCTTCAAAAACTTCTATAACCGAAGACTTAACATTTTGCATATTAGTTCCAATAAGTTGGTTTGTACCTTCAGTAACTGTAACTGGTCGTTCGGTGTTATTACGAACTGTTATACACTGTTTTTGTAAATATGTAGTCTCTTCTTGTATCCCTCCACTGTCGGTTACAACAAGCTCAGAGTTTTTAACCAAACACATAAAATCAATATATCCTAATGGGTCGCAAACAATAATATTACTATGCAATGTTTTATCAAGATTGAATAATTTAATATGATTTCTTGTGCGAGGATGAATTGGAAATACAATAGGTTTTATTTTAGCAATTTCATTTAGAAAATCAATAATTTCTATAAGCGATTCCTTATCATCAACATTGCTAGGGCGATGCATTGTAACCAAAACATAATTATTTTTAGTTAATTTAAAATTATTAAGAATTGTTGATAAATTTATTTTTGGCAAATATGCAACTAAACTATCTATCATAACATTGCCTACAAACGATATTTTATTATCTGAAACACCTTCATTTTTAAGATTAATAATTCCAGATGGCTCACTTACGAATAAATGGTCAGCAAGTGCATCTGTTAGCAATCTATTAATTTCCTCTGGCATTGTTCTGTCGTTACTACGCAATCCGGCTTCTACATGAACTATTTTAATATTTAATCGTGAAGCAACTAAACCACAGGCAATAGTTGAATTAACATCTCCAACAACTATTACTAAATCTGGCAACTCTTGTTTTAAAATTGACTCGAAAGCTAACATTATATTAGCGATTTGCTCAATTTGTGAGCCGGTACTTATGCCTAAGTAAAATGAGGGTTGAGGTAATTCTAATTCTTCAAAAAACACTTTCGACATTTCCTTATCATAATGTTGCCCTGTATGACAAATTAAATGCTGAATAGAATCTTTATATTTATCAAAAGCTTTATGAATAGGTGCAACTTTCATAAAATTTGGACGAGCTCCAACTACCGAAATTACTTTTTTCATATTTCTATATCTTTTTAGAATTATTTATTAATACTTTTTATGAAATGTTTTTAATTTTTTCAACTCCTACTTCACCCATTTTATTTTTAATTTTTTTATCTTTTAATTTAAGTATTTTATCTGCCAAATCAATATAATCATTTTCTTTATAAAGCAAACCATTACCATCAATACGATCGGTTACTTTAACTTTATCGCTAACAATAATTGGCAATCCCGAAGCCATAGCATCTAATTGGCTTGTTGATTCCTGCTTAGGCCAAACACCAATATCTGCTATTCGGTAAAAAGGTGGAAGTTTATCAACTTTAACAAATGGATGAATTTTACAACCATGAATTTCTGAAATTGAAGCTATATTTTCATCAGTACCATTTCCAACAAATAATCCTTTAAATTTTATTTCTCCAATTTTATGCAAATGATCAATTGCTTTTGCCAAGCATAATGGATTTTTATCTTCGGTAAATCTTCCAGTGTAAATACATACAATATCTTCACTGTCAAATCCAATTTTTTCTCTTAATTGTTTTTGCTCATTAATCATTGTTTCGTTGTAAGGGAAAAACAAGTCAGCATCTACACCTAACGATTGCATTTTAATTTTCGAAACAGGAACATTAAAATGATTAGTAGAAATATCCATTACATCTTTAGCAATTGGGTAATGTATTATTGTAACATTATTTATTAACGTCAAATTTTTATGAATTCTATTATATAATTCATCAATTTTTACTTTCCAGTTTTTACTGTTAAAAACAGATGTGTGCACATGACTTTCAGTAAAAAAAGGCACATTGTTTTTTTTGCAAAATTGTGCAGCAAAAAAAGTATTTTTTGAAGTAATATCAAAAGTTTGTACAATTTCGGGTTTAATATTCTCTAAGTATTTTATTAAATCACTAATAATTGGTGTGTTTCCAATTAAAGACGTTTTAAAACTTAAACGATGTATTGTAACATCATCTAATTTAAAAACACATTCGGACAATATATTTTTGCCAATAAAAGGTTCATAAGTTTTTTTGTAATTTTTTGAATTATAATAAACTTGAGCAGTTGAAGTAACTAAATGTACTTCGTGCCCTAATTTTGCAAAAGCTTTTGGAAGAAAATTTTCAGAGTATCCCATATTTTCGGAAAACCAAGAACTGATAAAAATTATTCTCATATTAATTAATCTTAATTATAGCCAAATTAGTCATATTATTCTCAATTGAAAAAAAATCGATTTCTGCATGTTTAAAATTGCTTTCAATAAGCACTTTCCAGCTTTCGGGGCTCCAAAAATTTATATGAATTTCTGATGTATCTCGTCTTCCATTTGGTACAGATAAAATTAAAATTCCTTTATGGTCAATTAATAAAGATTTTAAATTGATTAATGCTTTTTCAGGATATAATAAATGTTCTATCACTTCGGTACAAGTAACAGCATCATAATGTTCCAATAAACTTTCCGGAATGTTATAAATATCAAATGATAAAAAAGTTGCATCGGACAGAGTTTTTTTTGCAACTTCAAGTGCTTGTTCCGAAAAGTCGGAACCGATTAGTTTTATATTTGGATAGTGTTTTTTTATCTCCGATAATAAATGTCCTGTTCCGCAACCAATATCAATAATCGAATTAGTATTTTCAAGAGTATTACTTTTTTTTATTTTATCAACCAATTCAGTATAAAATGAAATTCTGCCCGGTTCTATATAACTTTTTAAAAACCGCTTGTTATTAAAAAGCGAGTTCCAGCTTTCTAATGAATTTGATGCAACAGGATCATCAGTAAATTCTGCAAGTCCAACCCAACCTATTTTCTTTCTTATTTTTGTTTTAAATGTTTTAAATGACATATTTATCTTTTATTAAAATATAATCTAAAATGAAGATCCAAAAACATTTACAATAGGTGCCAATAATATTCTTTCTTTAACAAATTCAATATCCCTTAAATAAATTGTATTATCAGTTCCTATACCATCAATTTCAGTTAATTTTCTTTCAAAAGGATTATAAGTATAAGGAACAAAGCCTTCATCAAGTATTTTTTCGTGAATTTTTTGCTCGTCAAAACCGAAAACATCTGATAGTCCGTTAAGTTCAATTATAATTGCTTTTAACGATTGTTTTTTTAAAGTGTTTAAAGCACCTTTTATTACCATTGTTTCATAACCCTCAACATCAATTTTTATTAAAGTTGGATCATATATCTCTAAAGTATTATCTAAAGTACTTACAGGAACTTCAATGTATGATTCATTAGAATTTTCAATATTTATTACATGATTTACTGCATCAAAATTACTAGTAAATTTAAGAGTACCGGTTTTATCTGCAACTCCAATATTATTTAATTCGGTATGGTCTTGAATATTATTAAGTTTAATATTTTCGTTTAAATAATCAAAAGTTGATGGAACTGGTTCATAAGCAATGGTTTTAGCCCCAATATGACCTGATGCAAGTAAGCTATATACTCCAACATTAGCTCCAACATCAACAAATGTATCTTCTTTTCTTAGAAAATGAAGCAAAAATCCCATTTCTGCAAAATCGAATAACCCACAATAGTATTGAAGTTCTGCTGAAGAAAAACCCTTTTTAACTTTTAACTTGGTATTCCCAATATAATTATAATTAAAACTTTTTTTATAAAATTTATTAATTAACCCCCATTTAAAAAAACGAGTAAGCGTTTTAATTTTATGTTTTGATGATAATTCAGCAGAAAGAATTGTTTTAATTGTTTTTATTTTCATTATAATTTTATTTTTTTATTAATCTAACAGTTTTATTTAACTTGTTATGTTAAATATTTTCATCGGTTTTTATTGCAATAGCGTAACACTTCCATGTAATTTTCGCATACCTTTATCTTTTCCTTTTTGTTCGTATTCAATAATATAGTAATAAACACCATCAGGACAATTTTCTCCGCAGTATTTTCCATCCCAAACGGCATTTTTTCCGAAACCATTATATATTTCATTTCCCCATCTATTAAATATCGTTAAAGTAATATTATTAACATTTGTGCATACTGCAAAAAAAGTTTCGTTTACACCATCACCATTGGGAGTAAACACATTTGGAACCCATATTTCTGAATTACACTCTTCGATAAATATTTCATCAGTTGCATAACAAACTCCATCAAATACTTTTACAAAATAAGTGCCCGGATTTGAAACAAATAAACTGCTCGAAAAAGAGCCATCACTCCACAAATAATTATTATATCCAATGCCAGGTGTAAGAACAATTAAATCGCCAGGACACATTATTGTATCATTGCCTAATGAAATAATTGGTTTGGCTATAATATTTAGGTTAATTGTATCGGAGCCAATACAATTATTGTAATTAACTGTTAACCAGTATTTACCCGCGACAGACAAAGTAATTTCTTGAGTTGTTGCTCCATTACTCCAATTATAAATACTATTATTATAACCTGCATTTAAAACTATTTCTTCCCCCTCACATATTGTAGTATCGTTTCCTAAATTTACAATAAGATTTGAAATAATACTTACATTTATAGTGTCGCTTGCGTAACAACCATTGCTATTTGTAACTTTAACAAAATACATTCCTGTATTTGTAATATTTAGCATCTGTGTTGTATCTCCGGTATTCCATAAATATGTGCAACCACTATTCGCTGCATTTAAAATTAAATTACTTTGACAAATAATAGTATCGTTTCCAAGATTAACAGTTGGTTTTGGAGTTGTACTAACCATTATTGTATCACTTGCGTAACATCCATTGCTATTTGTAACTTTAACTGAATATGTACCAGTTGTTGTTACATTAATAGTTTGGCTTGTTTGTCCTGTATTCCATAAATATGTACAACCTGGATTATTTGCATTTAAGGTAATATTATTACCTTGACAAATTGTTGTATCATTTCCAAGATTAACAAAAGAATTATAAATAACCACTACCTCTTTGCAAATATTTGATTGACTTGGTAAGCTTTCATTTACAATCAAACTAACATTGTAAGTACCAGATAAATTGTATGAAAACGCAGGCGGAGTTTGAAGATTTGAAGAAGAAATTGAAGAATTGTTACAACTTGCAAAGCTTAATTTTGATATTGTACTATTGTTCACATTTAATATTATAGTATATAAGGAATCTCCAATCCTGTATAGCTCAGAAATATGATGAGGAAATGAAAAATTTGCTATATTTCCTAATGAAACACCATTCGGTGGATTTAATAATCCATTAGGAAAAGATAACTTAACAATATCATTAGTTGTTTCATTAACAATAAAACCAAATATTTGTCCACAATCGCGTAATATTGAAATTGAACGTGGCATATTAAATGTATTGCCAATATTGCCAAGATTAACCCCAGTAGGAATATTAAGTAAAGAACTACCAAAATTTAATCTTGATATTGAATTATTATCCCTATTAACTATAAACAGATACCATATTCCATTTTCCTGAATTGGATAAAAGCCAACAGGACCATCAAGTCCGCCAACATTTCCCAAATTAGTTGCTGTTGGTATATTTGTTAAACTATTTCCAAAATTTAATCTTAATAGAGTACTATTACCATAATTTCCAATAATGCTATACCAATTTCCACCTTCACTAAATGTGTATATTGTATGTGGATAATTCATTTGATTATTTATATTACCAAGATTAGAAGCTGTGGGTACATTAGTTAAACTATTTCCAAAATTAAGTATAGCTAAATAATTATTTGGTCCTCCTACAATAAAACCATGCCAATTTCCTGTTACATTATCTTTAATTATTTGAATACCTTCAATATTTATTTGCAAAACTCCTAAATTGCCTAAATTGCTTGATATTGGAATATTTGCAAGGCTATTTCCATAATTAAGTCTTGTTAATGTACCATTATTAAAATTTGTAATAAAAACAAAAAAATTATTGCCATCTTTTTCTATTGTAGAATAAACTGGTCCACTTAACGTCCCAATATTTCCTAAATTATTAGCATTTGGTAATGTGTTAATATTTCCTGAACAAAAATTCCAGTAATATGAACTCCCACAAGTAGAAATATTTTGTACTGTTAAAGGTTGATTTACACATACTGTATCTGGGATATTAAAATTGGCTACAGTTGAATTTAAAGTAACCAATATTGTATCACTTGCGTAACATCCATTGCTATTTGTAACTTTAACTGAATATGTACCAGTTGTTGTTACATTAATAGTTTGGCTTGTTTGTCCCGTATTCCATAAATATG
>CAZRCF010000117.1:0-590 GCA_964598505.1 uncultured Lentimicrobiaceae bacterium
TTCAATTTTTTGTTATATTAATGGTTCGGATTTAAAATTTCGAGCCATTTTTGTTTTAAAATTATTAACATTTCGTAATTAATATTGGTTGATTTTGTTTGAAATGCTATAATATAATTTTTTGTGCAACTCTGTGAAAATTTTTGTGTTTCTTTAAGCAATAGTTATTACACAAATTTTCAAAAAAGTTAAAATCGTTTAAAACTCTACAAACATTTTCGCTATTATTATCAACTAAATCACTAAAATAGCTTCTTTTTTAGTAAATATTAAATATCGGATTTTTAAAAATCTTATCCTATAAAAACAAGATTACTTATATTAATCGCTTTTGAACTTGCTTATTATGATGGCATATATTGCGTTATTCCAAGCGAAGCTCTACGTTTAAGGTTTTGCGAAAAAACACAACACGCAATTAGTGTAAATGTTATAATTAATAATGATTTTTTCATGATTTTTTTCTGTATTAATACAAATTATTTCTTTAGATTTAATTGTTCCTCAATCCAACTCTCTAATTTGCCTTTTTCATCTAATTTTATTAATTCTACAATTTTCTTATCTTTTTCAATTCCATTACCTTTTTT
>CAZRCF010000117.1:600-8534 GCA_964598505.1 uncultured Lentimicrobiaceae bacterium
TTTATATAAATTAATAATACTTTTTAAACCAGCTAAATTTCCTTTAATTTTATCTTTATTAAACTCTGGATTTTCAATAACAAACTTTGCCCATCCACACATAAAAATAAATATAATTTCAGGATTATTATCATTTAAAGGCACAAAATCAGTATTTATTTCTATTGATACATCAGGACTTTTAGTTGCCCAAACTAGAAAAAATTCACTTACTTCTTTTCTCTTTTCTTTTTGTTTGTTTATTGGAGTATTTTCTAACCAATTTATTGCGTTAATAATATCTTTTTCATATTTAATAAAATCATCTTTAGTTTCAAAAGAATAATTTTTTGGAACTTCAAAGTCTTGTCCATAAACTAAATAGGTATTTGTAAATAATACAAAAATTACTAAAATTTGTTTTAATTTTTTCATAATAGAATTTATTTTTGTTGCTAATTATTTGGTTTTTATATTTATATATACTCAATACTAACTTGTTTTAAAAATTTATTTTCTAAAATTCGTGCAATTCGTTTAATAACAGTTCGTCTAATTTCGAGTTCAACCGGTAAGTTTGGGTCTTGGTGTGCAATATTTATTCGTG
Source organism: uncultured Lentimicrobiaceae bacterium (assembly GCA_964598505.1). Lineage (GTDB taxonomy): Bacteria > Bacteroidota > Bacteroidia > Bacteroidales > WCHB1-69 > CAZRCF01. The sequence goes on from CAZRCF010000117.1 coordinate 1,187, forward strand.
TACCTATTACGAAGCGAATTTCATCACTTTCGAGAAAATTTTTAACAATTAAATCGGCAGGACCTTTACCAAGTGAAGTTTTGTTGCTATACTCTTCTAACATACGATTTACTTTGCTCAGGGTAAGAATTCCTTCGGTTACCAAATTTATTCCATCCATTTTTGAAATTGGTGGCAAATCGGGGTCTTCAAACTCGAAAACATCTATAACTTTTCTGTTTAACTCTTTTGCAATAATATCGGCAGTAGTTCCGCCACAAAGCACTTTTACGCCATTAAAATCTTTAACAATTGAAGCATAAATAGCATCATTTTCCATTTTATAAGGAGGTCCTGTACAAACTAACATTTTTCGAGGCTCGCGGAAATAAATTGCTGCACAAGTGGTATCATCTTTTGGAGTGTAATTATCGTGCATATTAGCTCTGTTTACAAGCTTAGTAGCAATTTGCAGTCCCGAAATATCGGGAGTTTGATTAATTAAATTTAAAATATATTCAATAATTTTATCTCTCGCCCAACCAAAAGGGGTTATTTCGCCACCCATACCCGATTGTTCAATACCATCAGAAAAGAGAATAATTCTGTCCTCTTTTTTAGGATAAAATGAGCAATAAAGCAATTCGCGTTTATCGGAATTTGGAATATCGAGAATTAAGCATTGCCATTCCGGATCAAAAACTTTTCCGCCACGAGTAATTATACATTGAGGATTTTCGTATTCAATAATACTAACTTTTCCGTCTGCTTCAATATCAATTACAGCAAAAGTAGAGTATGCTATTCGGCGTTCGCTGCAAATAGGTAGTGTTTTTACAATGATTTCTGCAATACGAGCCGGATCACGATGTTCTTTTGTGAAATTCATAGCCATTTTAGCAGTTAAAGTAGCCAAAACATTCGCTTTTACTCCATGTCCCATTCCATCGCTAAGCACTGCAACAACTCTGTTTTCTTCCTTTATTCGCTCCGATAGAAACACATCGCCACAAATTCGTTCTCCATGATAATAACGTTGATTGTAGTTTACCTCTATATAAAAATCGTCGTGCATAGTATCGTTTGATTTTGAGAATTTATTGTCTATTTTTATTTTTTATTAGGATCAACCTCTTCTTTAAATGATTCGATTATCGAATTTAACATTCGTTCGGTTTTTGAAGCACCTTCGCCTAATAAAAATCCCATTTGTTGAACCATTATTAAATTTTCATCTACAACTTCGGTCATGCGTTTTATAAATTCATCGTATTGAACTTCAGGAGCATGAAAATTACGAATTATTGCACCAGCTAATTTATCGGTAGTTATTGTAAAAACATTTAAAATAAACTTGGTATCATTTATAGTAATATCTTTATCAACAACCGATTCGTTGTTTTGAACAGCAAACTCAAACATACTGCTAATTGCTGGAGGAAGTAGAGATTTTAAATCAGCTCCTTTTAAACCAGGAATTACATCATTAATCATTTCAGCTTCTTCGCCAACAATTTCAATAAATTTTTGATTTGTTTGAACTATTTTCATCCGGTTATCTACCAATATAACTCCAGCCGATAATTCGTTAATAACAGCAGTAACTGTTTTTGAGGCATTAGCAAATAATTCTGAATTTTCGTCAGAAGAACTCTTATATTTTTCTATTTCATCTTTTAATAATCGTACACGTTCATCATTTTGTTTCATAAATCTCGATAGTGCTTTTTGTCCATTTACTGAGCGTTTTAAGCACATATCAACATGTCCGTATCCTTGAACAATTCCAATTGCTAATTCTTTACAATTTTTAAAACCACAAGCTCCGCAACCATGATCTAATGAAACATCAGTATTTAATGTATTTAATACTTTTTCAATTTCTGCTTCTGATGGTAATTCTTTTCGTTGGTTGTTGGCTAAATATTTTGCAGTAGTATCAATTTTATTATACTTATTAATTTCCGATTCCCAATTAGTATAGTTTAATGTAGAAATTCGTTTTTGAGCATAATCAATTATATATGAACATCGTGCGTGTTTATTGTCGGTTCTGGAAGTGCCAGGTCCCATAGCGCATCCTTCACAGAAAAAGAGATTTAAGTGTTTGTGCAACATTTCATGGTTGTTCTGAAATGTTGATACAGCTTCCATTACATCAATTGCTCCGTCAGCAGTTTGAATTGGTCGAGTTAGCAATGATTTATCGGGCGAGCAAGACTCTAAAATTCCTTCGCTGATACCATAAAGTGCTCCTTTTTCGCCAATTGGCTTATCAAAATCGGAAAACTCTACTTTGCTTTCGGTTATTTGATTATTATCGAAAATTATTCTTAACTCTTCATAAGTTATTGCAATATCGGGACGAAAATTATCATTGTATTTTAAAAGTTCATTTTTATTGGCAATACAGGGTCCAATGTAAACAATTTTTGCTTCGCTACCATAAATTTCGTGCATAATTGCTGTTGCAATAATCATTGGCGATGGTATTGGCGAAAGATTTTCGATAAGTTCGGGATGATATTTTTCTATAAGCTCAACCACCGAAGGGCAATTGCCTGTTAGATAATACTTCCCTTTAAAATCGGAAAACAATTGTTTATATTTATTAGCAGCAATATCAACTGCAAAAGCTGCTTCGTGTACATATTTAAAACCAAGTGCACGCAACATAGATACAAATTTTTTATAATCTGAAATATCAATAAATTCCGATGCAATAGTTGGATCGCAAATTGCAATTACACTATTATTTTCTTTTAGCAAATGTTCAGTTTCGTAAATATTTTGTCGGTAGCTTATTGCATTAACAGGGCAAACATGATAACAAATACCGCAACCAACACATCTTTCAGGAGAAATATCTGCCCAATCGGTAAGTTCTTTAATATCAATAGCTTTTACCGGACAATTTCTTATACATGCAAAACAGAGTGTACATTTTTTGGTATCGACTTTAAATAATGGTTCAGTCATATTTTGAATTTATTAGGTACAAGGTGAATTGTAATTATTTCAATTATTTTTTATTCGAAGTAAGTGGATAATAAAAATGAAACATCTTCGGCATTAACTTTTTCGTGTATTTTTCCATCAATTTCTAAAATAGGACCCGAAGCACACATTGCCATACAATGTTTGCCATGAAAATTTACTTTTTCTTCAAGATTTTTCAGTTTTATATATTGATTAATGCGTTGTAATATCTCTTTATTTCCTCTCGAGAAACAAGAACTGCCTAAGCAAATAGCTATATCAATTTTTTTATCAGTCATACTTTTATTTATCTTATATTTTAAGTCAAAATTAGTAAATATTATTTAAAATCATTAAAATTATTTACTTTACTAACTTGCATTGAGGAAGAAATTTGAAAAATGGTTAATGGTTAATTGTTAATGATAAAATAACTTTGCGTATGCTTTGCGTTTGCTTTGTATCCTTTGCGGTAAAAAACTACGGAAAACATTTGATGAATAAATAATATCACCGCTTTTTTACTTCGATTTTATACTTTTTGTAGCAATTAATCTATCGTAAGTAGCTCCATCGGGGCGGTAATAGACAAAAATAGTATATTGGTTTTCGGTTTCCCAATGATTACCTTCGGTTACAGTTTCATCTAAAGTAGTTTTATCTTTTGGCATAAAAACATACTGATAATTGTAATATCCTTGTTTTAAATAAAGTGCTCCTTGATAGCCAAATAGTTTTGGGTTATAAGTCATTAATGCTTCCGGAATTGCTTTCCAGTCGGTTAATTGTCCGAAAACATAAAGATCGCCACCATAAATAGGCATATTAGTTGGTATAAAAAAATGCACCCAAACATACTCGGCAGCAAGCTGATTATCATAGTCTTCGGTTTTTAAGTAACGTTGTCCATTAATATCGGGAAGCGTTTCGTAGGCAAGAAATTGTCGCCGTTTATCGGGGTATAAAAACACATGATAATTGTTTTCAATATCTTCAATACGTTCAACTCTGTCGAGAACATATTTTACACTTTTAATATCAAAAGTTCTAAATTCGCTTCCGCCATTAAATACATTTTCTTTGTCGTAAAAATATTGAATTTCATCGGCAGTAACAGCCGATGGAGGTAATGAAATAATATTATCGGTTCGTCCGTTTTGCTTAATGTAAAGTTTTAGTTTTGAAGTATTTGAAATTGAAAATCCTCTTTTATTAATCGAAATATCAATCTCTTGTTTTTGAAATTTATCGTAAATATCGGTTGCTTGTTTTACTTTTGCATTAACGGAAACTAAATCTTCAGCAATATAAAATTTTCTGATAAAAAGTATATCTTCTTCGCTATCGCCATAAACAATTAATGCATAATTGCCTGATTTTGTTGGAGTAATTACATCATTCGGAAAAACTAATTCGTAATGAGCATAACTTTGAAGCGAATTGTTCGAATATTGCACATCGTTAATTTGGTCGTAGGTAAACGATTTTAGATATTCATTTTTTAATAAATCGCTTACACTCCAATCGGCGTTACAATGAACAATTGTGTAATTAAGGTATCGGCTTTCGGTTGAAAGATAATCGAAATTCAAACGTAACGATTCGCCACTATTAAAACCAATTATTGGCTCCGATAAAACAAAACCATTACGACCAAAATTAATTGATGCAACGCTTCGGTTAAAAATAGTATCGGAATACGGTTTTTGAGCATAAACACAATTTGCAGTTATTGCTATTAAACAAAATATTATTGTTTTATGTAACGAAAATTTTAAAGTCATATTAATTTGGCATAAATATTTTTGTAAATATACATCTTTTTAAATTTATAATTTTTAACGTATCAAAGTAACACTCCCTTTTTTCTCAAATTTTTTACCATTTAAATCTTCGTAAGTTATAACATAGTAATAAATTCCTTGCATTGCTTCTTGATTTTTAACTTTACCATTCCAAGATTTTTCTTTTGAAAAACCTTCCCATAAGTAAATTACTTCGCCCCAACGATTGTAAATTGAGCCTTGTATATTTGCAATTCCTTCAGTAGGAATAATTTGAAAAACATCATTATTCCCATCGTTATTGGGCGTAAATGCCGATGGAATCCATATATTTATTTCTTCGGGGCAAACAATAAAATTAATTGTATCCGATTTAATACAATCATCATTAACTACAGTTACCCAATACTTGCCTATTTGCGATACAACAAAACTATTATTTATACTACCATCTTGCCACAAATAACTTTCATAACCCGAATTTACAGTTAGTTCAAAAGTTTCGCCCTCACATATACCTCTATCAATACCTAAATTAACAATTGGTGATGGTTTTACAGTTAAATTTATAGTAACAATACTATCGCAGCCTAAATATGTTGTTAAAATATCTGTATAAGTTCCTGTGGATGTATAATTATGAATTCCAACTATAAATGTTTCGCCTTGACAAATTACTGGGTTTAATGTTGTTTGTTGAAGAGAATTTACAGTTAAATTTGTAGTAATGATGCTATCGCAACCTAAATATGTTGAAAGAGTGTCGGTATAAATTCCTGTTGTTGTGTAGTTATGAGTCCCTACTGTATAAGTTTCGCCTTGACAAATATTTTGATTTTGGTTAAAAAAGGTGGGTTGAATAACATAAATTATAATGCTATCACAAGCAGAAGTGTCGCAACTACTTTCCCAACGAGCATAATAAGTTGAAGTTTGTGTTGGCGATAGTATTGTTAATGGGGTATTTTTACCAATATAATTTTGTCCGCAATTACCCGAATACCATTTTAAAGTATCGCCTATGCCACCAATAGCTGTTAGAGTTATATTTCCATTATCATTGATGCAAATATTATTTCTATCTGAATCAACTGAAACTGGTCTAATGATATTACAAGGATTTATTTTCAAAATGCAACCATCAGTATTTCCATTCCAAATGCTATCAAAATATGCACCATTTCCATAATCATAAGTATATGCACCACTATTACCAATTTCTCCAATACAATATATTAAATTTTGGTTATCAATAATAATTTTAGATCCAAAATCTTTGCTACTACTTCCATAAAATGTAGCCCATTTTACAACACCTTGATTATTAATTTTTAAAATAAAAGCATCCTCATTTCCAGTTATTGTTGGTTTCCAATATTCTCCAGATAAAAACTGAGTGGGAAAGTTTGAAGAACCAGTTTTTCCAGTAATATATATATCATCTTGATTATTAACACAAATCGAATTCCCATTGTCGTTGCTAATTCCTCCATAATAAGTAGCCCATTGTCTTATACATTGGTTATTGAACATTAATATAAAAGCATCAAAAGTCCCTATTGGTCCAGCATTATTTGGTTGCCAATATGCTCCAATTAATTCTTGAGTTGGAAAATTTGATGAATTAGTATATCCAGTAATATAAATATTACCCTGGGTTCCTACAAATATTGATTTAATATTATCACTTTTATTTCCGCCATAGAAAGTAGCCCATTGCCTAACTCCTAAGTTGCTAAATTTTAATATAAATGCATCTTTATCCTCTGAAATTGCATCTTGCAAAAAGCCACCGATTGATAACATAGTTGGAAAATTTGAAGAAAATGTTTCACCTATAACAAAAATATTATCTTGATTATCAATATATAATTCTTTACCTATATCGTAATTACTTCCACCATAAAAAGTAGCCCATTGCCTAACTCCATTAGCATTAAACTTTAATATAAATGCATCAGTATTTTCAGCATAAACAACCTGATTGTATGCTCCAATTAATGATTGTATTGGAAAATTTGAAGATAAAGTTTCCCCTGTTATATATATATTGTTTTGACTATCTACAGAAATTGAAGTACCATATTCGCTGCTAATTCCTCCATAAAAAGTAGCCCATTGTCTTACACCTTGATTGCTAAACTTTAGAATTACAGCATCATTTTCTCCAGCTAAAGAAGTTTGATAATATCCACCAGCTAATTGTTGGATTGGGAAATTTGTTGATTCAGTCCATCCTGTAATATAAATATTACCTTGGCTGTCTGAACAAATTGAATTGCCAGTTTCGTTATTACTTCCACCATAATATGTAGCCCACTGTCTGATTCCTTGACTATTAAATTTTAATAAAAAAAAATCCTTGTTCCCTAAACTATTTGATTGCCAAAATGCTCCAGACAATATTATTGTTGGAAAATCTAATGATAAGGTTTGCCCTGTAATATATATATTATCTTGGCTGTCTATACAAATTGATGTAAATTCATCATTTCCACTCCCACCATAATAAGTAGCCCAAACTAATGGGTCAATTATTAATGTTTTTGTTGTATCGTAATTAGCTATTTCAAATTCTATTAAGCTCTCTTGGTTTATTTTGTAAT
>CAZRCF010000118.1:0-4380 GCA_964598505.1 uncultured Lentimicrobiaceae bacterium
TACCAAAAAGGAATACCTGTAGATTCGTTTAAATGTTATAGTATAAGGGATTATATTTTAAGGTTTTAGATGTTTATTGTTTAAATTCCTTAAAATGATTTAATTTTTTGAATACATTTGCAAAAAAAATGCATTTATTAGTTGAATTCCGTATGAATAAAGAATAATTTAGCTATGGAATATTTATTTTATCGACTTTGGCAATTGCTCATTGGGAAATCGGAAGAAGACATGCCTCCCTTTGGCTCTATGTTTTTTTTATGGATGCTTTTTGTTTTCAATATAGGAACAATAGAAAATTTACTCCATCACTTTCATAATATTGGTTATAAGCCCAAAGATAGAGAAGGGGTAATCCTTTATTCATTGATACCAATTTTATCAATATTAATCTTTAATATATTTTATTTATTCAGGAGGAGAAATAAGATAAAACAGAGGTACGAGAATGAGACTAAGCTGCAAAAACTAATTGGGAACATTATTTTATTTACGTATTGTATTTTATCACTCATATTATTTTTTTATGTAGGTAGTACTTATCCTATAAAATAAAAAACTAACAATTCATAAACAATGAAAAGCCAAAACACCCAAAGCTACAACCGCTATGCTTACTGCCTTAACAACCCAATGAAATACACCGACCCAAGCGGGTATATGACATATAATGTTAACGGTATGAGGTGGCAAGGTAGTTGGTGGTCGTTACGTGCCTTTTTAAAAGGAAATGGCGATATTATTGATGAAATTGATGTTAATGGATTTGAATTTTTTGACAGTAAAAACCCAAATAGCCCAATAAAATATAGCGCAAACAGAAATGATTTTGGATTCTGGAAAGATAATGTTGATGTTAATAGGCTGACAATCTCTCATGACGACAAAGGAAATATGGTTGGCAGTGTGCCAATGACTGTAAGTTCTAAATGGATAAGCGTTTTAAGCGATGATTTTTGGAACTCGTTTGGTACCGGTGGTAATGGGAAAGAGGGAAATGGATTGTCGTTTGAACAAGCACAATTTTTATATAAATTTGGAGGTGGAAATCCAATTAATGTTGATATAAAAAGTATTGATTTAAGTAAAGTCAGAATGTCTGATTTTAACTCAAGAGGACTTGCAACTATAAGATTAGATGGAAAACATTTTTCAAATTTTAATGATGCATTAGTACATGGAACTATTACATTACAACTAATAGGAAATACTAATTATGCAAAAGTAGCACTTAATTCAGACCCTAACACACCTCAAATTAATGGTAAGCCTGCTGGAATGTACGATTTTGAAATGCAATCGTTAGGTAAAGTAATAAATTGGATTAGAAATCCACTTACATTTATTGGAGGTATTGTCAATGGAACAATGTTTTTTGGCGGAACTCCTATTTATGTTGGAGGAACATCATATCCAATATTTTATAATGGTCAAGTAAAAATAAATCAATAAAATACTTAAATGAAAAAACTAATTTTTATAATCATTATTGCATTTTTAATAACTCTTTTATTTTTAATTATTAAACCTATTAGGACTTTAAAGGTAATGGAAATAATTGCAAAAGAAGAACTTATGGATGAACCATTTTATTTATTTAATGATAAATATTTCAAACTTCATAATAAATACGAATTAAATGGTCCAATTATAAAAGACAACAATATTTTTGTGTCTTTTATTTGGTATAAAATTTTAGATTGGGGAGATACTGCCATAATAAATGTAAATGTTTATAGATATCCTTTTAGTGCTTCTTGGAGAAATTATTTATTTCCTAGTGTTTCTATGAATTATCAATGGTATTACTTTTCATTTCCTAAAGGAACAAGTCGTTTTGAAGATTTATTTCCTATTAAGTATAAAGATAAATCAATATCCGAATTAAAACTATGTTCAAATCAAGATGAAAAAAAATATAAAAACACTTTATTTTTAATAAACATTAACAGACTTTTTTTCTTTTTAAAAAAAGGTTATTTTGAAATACTTGAAAAAAATGAAAATTATTCAATTGTATCATTTTATGAACCAATAGCTAATTTGTATAAACATTATAATAATAAAATTGATACTATAAATACTATGTCAGCAAAAATATTATTTAATAATTCATTCGAAATACAAATTATTCCATTCGATAATCTTAATGAAAATTTGAAAAATTAATTATGAAAACAATGAATAAAATAGCGTATGTTTTAATAATTACAATTACATTGTTTAGTTGTAATTCTTGCAATTTAAATATGATTTCTGCCGGGAGTTACCCTTATGCTGAAGATTATAAACTAAAAATTAAAGAATCGGAATTAATAGATATTATTATAAAATTTAAATCAGATAATCCACAGTATTGTGTTCCTCAACAAATTAAATTAATTGATGGGCGTAGTAATGATAGAGATGACCATTGGTATCATATATATTTTTATTATAAAGAAGAAAATCAAATAATATACACATGGATAAGACAAACCGAAAATGATAATACTTCTTTTGCATTTGTTTCAATAAAAAGTGCTAATGAATTAGGTAATTGGAAAGATATTAACAAAGATTTTTCAGAAAGCGAAAATAAATTACAAAAGGAAAAATTTGAACAAAGAATATTAAATAAAATTAAAATGCAAATAAAAAACTAATAGTTGTTTTTTTATGTTTAAGTCACATAAAATCAGCGTTTTTCGTGCTATAATAAATAAAAACTAAAAAATCAATATAAAATGAAAAAACAAATTAAATATTTAATTTTATTATTGGTATTTATAATAGTGAGTTTAATATCATACTTTTATTATACATTTTTTTTAAACACCTATGCTATAAAGTGTACAAAAAATATTGAAAATTCAAAAAAAATTAAATTTGGCATGACAGATTTAGATGTAATTGAGATAATGGGAAGACCCGATACAATTATAAATGATGGGTTAATTTTTTATTGCTATAATTTAAATGATGATAGCTTTGGTACAGGTCAAATTCATTTTGATTCCACAATGAAAGTTGATAAATTATATTTTCCAAAAGATTAAACAACAATATACAATAAATTTAATTTTATTTTTCGATTTAAACAATTTTAAAAATGATTAGTAAAGCCCCCGAAAACAGCCAAAGCTAGAACCGCTATGCATACTGCCTTAACAACCCGATGAAATACACCGACCCAAGCGGGTATTTGACTTGGGCAGAAAAAGAGTGTAGGAAATATACTTGGGGTGAAACTTTTAGGAATATAAATGGTAAGTTTTATAGTGAATATGATGATCTTGGATTTGACTTTTTTTATGTTGATAATGTTTATATTGATAAGAAAACTGGTGGTGGTATTGCTACACACTTAGATAATATGACTAATTTATGGTTTGGTAATAACTATCAAACAGGTAAACGTTATTTTACTACTAAAACTCCTGATTATGTGGATACTTTTGAAGGTCGAGTATATGGATTAATACCATACGAAGAAGCAGAAAGTAGTGGCTTTTGGAACTCGTTTGGTAGCGGTGGTAATGGGAAAGAGGGAAATGGATTACCAGCGGGAACAATTGAAGAAAAAACAGATTTAATAATTGGCAAACACCTTAGTGTATCAAGTATATATAACACAACAACTGAAGGCAACTATAACCCAGAGATTAAGTATAATACGAAACGTGTTTATCAAAGTACTTCTTTTAGATTAGCAAATAATGGATTGGTTAAAGTTGAATATAATTCAGATGGTACAGTGTTTTATGGTAATGATGTTTTTATGGCAGGTATAAATAAACTTGGTAATATAGAATTAGAACTAACCATGCCTTGGGGTAAAAATAATCAAGTAGGAATTAATGTTTCAACGGATGGTTGGGGAGTTGCTTTTGTTGCTGCTCTTGTATTAACAAGAGGTGCAATTCTTAGTGTATCACCTGCTTTGATTCCTTTATTTAGATAATAATGAATTTTTTATTATGAAACGAGCATTAAACAATGTTTTACACAAGAGAATGATAATTAGCGAGTTCCATACGACAAATAAATATATAAATAGAAAATAAACGTATGAATAAAAAAATAAAATTAATTTTATCGGGCATATTTGCATTAGTTTTAGCTTATTATGGTTACAAAATTACAATAGCCTTAATATATAAGCATAGTGTTGAATTTCATAATTATAAAAAATATTTATGGCTTTTTAACAACTCGATAAAAAGTGAAATTGATACAATTTTTTGTGTTAGTCATACAAGAGAAGATGATATTTATTATAAATATAATTATAAAGATTTTTTTATATCGATATGGGAAATAAAAGATTTAGATTTTGTTGAATTAAAGAAAATCAATTTTAGTAAAAATATTAATCTTGACAATATTGAATTTAGTTCT
>CAZRCF010000118.1:4390-8533 GCA_964598505.1 uncultured Lentimicrobiaceae bacterium
AATAAAAATTTAGGCACTTTGCCTGCAATAACTGTACAATTTAAACTACCATTTAATAATTTTTTAAATGTAAATTTGAATGAAAGAACGAAAATTATAAAAGAAATTGATTCTGCTAATTATAGAGGTTTTTTTGGCAATATTAATAAAATGTCTTTTACTAACAAAGAATTTGACAATTTAATACTTTTCGATTATGGTGAAAATATGCAACAAACACTATTATTGTTTTATAAAAAAAACTATAAATTTTATTTGATATTAGTAAATTCAGATAAGGAATTTGATGAAAGTGTAATTAATATTTTCGATTTAAAATAATTTTTGCTCCATGCTATACACTCCCAACATATCAACCCAAAGCAAAAGCAAGCAAACAAGTGCCTCGTTTTGTAACTCCCAAAGCTACAACCGCTATGCTTACTGCCTTAACAACCCAATGAAATACACCGACCCAAGCGGGTATATGACATATAATGTTAACGGTATGAGGTGGCAAGGTAGTTGGTGGTCGTTACGTGCCTTTTTAAAAGGAAATGGCGATATTATTGATGAAATTGATGTTAATGGATTTGAATTTTTTGACAGTAAAAACCCAAATAGCCCAATAAAATATAGCGCAAACAGAAATGATTTTGGATTCTGGAAAGATAATGTTGATGTTAATAGGCTGACAATCTCTCATGACGACAAAGGAAATATGGTTGGCAGTGTGCCAATGACTGTAAGTTCTAAATGGATAAGCGTTTTGAGTGATGATTTTTGGAAATCGTTTGGTAGCGGTGGTAATGGGAAAGAGGGAAATGGAGGCTTTGATTTTGCAAGCAATATAGATGATGGCTTGAGTTTATTTGTCGACGGTAGCACCACATTATGGAATAATTTTTCTAATAAAACACAATGGAGTTATTCATATAAAAGTCATCAATACTTAAAAAACAAAGGTTATAACGTTAAAACAAGTACAATTAAAAACGGAATTCCTAAATCCCTTAAAGTAACAGGTAAAGGGCTGAGCTATTTGGATGCAGCAATAACTGTAACAGATGTTGTATATAATTCACAAATTAATGCATCACATGTTTTAAGTGCCACTGTTACGGGGCTTTCGTTTATACCTGTTGTTGGTTGGATTATTGGAGGTGGATATTTTGTTGGTGATATGATAACAAGAGGAATTACTGGGCAATCAATAGGGGAACATCTTGATTCATCTGTTGGAGTACCTTTATATAACTGGGATTGGTAATAATTAATTTAAACTAAATGGATTATATTTTTTACAGAATATATTTTTTTTATAAGAAAAAAAAGGATGATATTCCTTTTGCAACGGCTATTCTATTTTTGCAGGTCATTAAATTAAGTCTTTTATTGCTTGTTGCAACAATAATTAATTTAACTTCAAATGGATTATTATCGTCGCAAAATGAAAATCTTGAAAAGAAATATTATTATATTGTATTTGGAATAATTTTGTTCGTTTTATTAGTTTTAGATATATTAAAATATAGTAAAGTAGAAAAAATCAAAATGTTAGATAAAAAATACAATCGTAGTAATTTTAATAAAATTATCAAAATAGCGTATCTTTTTTCATTACCAATTATTTTTATTATTATATCATTGTTATTGATAATTTTTTTTCATTAACATTAATCAAATTTAGTATAACTTCAATTAACAAATCCAAATTATTAATTAATGAATAAATAATGAAAAGCGATATATTTAAAGCAAACAAAATAAGACAATTATCAAACCATTTGAACAACACCCCTAACATATCAACCCAAAGTAAAAGGTGGCAAACAAGTGCCTTGTTTTGCAGCACCCAAAGCTACAACCGCTATGCTTACTGCTATATGCTTACAGCTAAAAGCTATTACACTTCTTCATAAATCATCCAAAATCAGCGTTATCAGCATTTAATTAAATAAAAACTTAAAAATCAATATCAAAATGAAAAAACAAATATTTATCCTATCAATACTTATGCTTATGCAATTAGCAACAAATGCACAGGTAATAGATAATGAACAATCATCGGCAACTATAGAGCCAACTGAAGTTACTTTGCTATCTAAAATTAATTACCAATACGATGCTAACGGTAATAGAATTAATCGTACAGTAATAGTAGAATATATTTTTGGAATGCCACCAATTGGTGATACCAAAACTAACCCAACCGATACCACAAATGAAACATTGTGTTTCTCGGCAGGTATAATTGATTCAATTGCTAATAACAAAACCAATATAAATAATGAGGTTTTAAATGGCGATATAAAGGTTTTTCCTAACCCTGTGCAGGAGAAATTTTATGTAAAATTCACAGGAGCTTCAAACGCCGATGGTTGTATACTTCAAATATACGATGGTTCGGGTAAAATATTTTACCAAGCTACAGCAACCCAAAACCAAACCGAAATAAATATGAGCCAAGCAAAAGCCGGTATCTATTATTTGGTGGTAGTTACTTTAGATGGTAAAAGACTGTGGTGGAAAGTGAGTAAGGGGTAACCGGTTACCGGTGCATGGTAAAAGGTACAAGGTACAAGGTACAAGGAAAAAGGGAATAGTGGGAAGTTAGAAGTGGGTAGTGATGTGATAATGTGATAATGTGATGATGTGATAATGAAGTTTGTTTTGTGAAACTTAGTGTTATGAGTGCCTTAGTGGTGAGAGATAATTTTAAAATGATACAATTTGAAAATTTGAAAATGAAATACAAGAAGCTAACAGCCAACAGCTAAAAACCAACTTACATCTTTTTTTTGTGTTATACCAAAATGAATTATATAATAGTCCAAAAAGAATTTAAAAATATATAATTAAATTTTGTGATGCTTATTATCTCATTTTTAGTTAGTTTTTCAGATAAAGTACAAACATAATCTCTTAGCAATTCTATGTTTTCAAAAAATCTATTAGTAAAATCTCTTTTAAATTTTGCCCAAATTTTTTCAGCAGGATTAAGCTCAGGAGAATAAGGAGGGAGAAATATTAGTATAACATTTTCAGGAGTAATAAGTCTTTTTGCTTTATGAAAAGCTCCATTATCGAGCACAATTACTATTAATTCATCAGGGTTTTGTTTGGAAAATTCGCTTAAAAATATTTCAAAACAATCTGTATTGCAATAAGGCAATTCTAACAAAAACTTATTTCCATTTAAAGGAGAAAATGCACCATATAGGTATGTAGATTGAAATACTTGATGGCATGGACATATAGGTTTTATACCTTTTGCTGTTAATGCTTTTCCGTTTTTGGTAAATAAACCAAAACGACTTTCATCTTGAAAATATAAATTTATTTTCTGGAATTGATTCGATTTATTTGCAATAGCCTGTTGGCAAATTATAGCGAAGTTTTTTTAAAAGTGTTCACTGCATCAATGTTTTTTTTTACATGACTTTTTCTGGCTACTTTAACGCTTGATTTAAAGTTTTTTATACAATATTTTAGCAAGGTATTGTATTTTATTGTTTTATTAAATTCTTTTTCAAGGTATAGCATCAACTCATTATACCCTCTTAACCCGTTATTAGGATTTTTAAGCAAATTGTTAATTGCAATATGTTCTTCTTTATTAATAACAGATGGGCGAAACCCTGTTTTATTATGGCTACACAGTAGTTTTATTCCTCCTTTTATATACAAACCTCGCCATGTTTGAACGCTATTGTGATTAACGCCTATCATTTCTGCAAGCTCTCGCTTTGATATACCTATTTGCTCATTCTTTTTAATTTCAATTAGCATACGAACCCTTGGGCTTATTAAGCCTCTAGATTTCTTTAAAAGTGCTTTCAATTCTGAAATACTCTCTTTTACTATTACTTGTTTTGGTGATGACATAATGATTTATATTATAGTCCAAATTTACAAAAAAAAATTATACACACCAAATTTTGGACTAAATATATTTTCACTTTGGTATTATCTGCTTTCTACAAACTCAGCTTGTTGAAGTGTTAAAATGAAAAACCCTCAGCGTTTTAACGACTTGGTGGTGAAAATATAAAAAGACAGAGTGCAAAAATGGAGTCGCCCCCCCAACTATAAAACTCGTACCGTAAACCTTTTCGTTAATCTTCAACTAATCTAAGATTATCAATAATAAATTTTTGTCTA
>CAZRCF010000119.1:0-8529 GCA_964598505.1 uncultured Lentimicrobiaceae bacterium
TCAATTGATTTTATTGTTTTTACAATAAAATATATGCTATAAAAATGACAAAAAGTAGCAAAAAGTGAAAATGGAATTATTACTATAAACCAAAATATATTATGAGAAGCTATTATAAAACTTTCGGTAAACATTGACCATAGAAATAAAAAATATAAAGCTAAAAATGTAATAATAAAAATATTGAAAAATAAAAACAAATTTGTATTTAGTTTAGTATCTGATGGTAATTTATTGTTCAATCCTATTGCAATTGAAAACATCCACCCATAATATGCAACAACAGATATTAGAACTGTAAATATTATATATGGAATAATTCCCATTAAAACATTAGTGTTTCTATTAACTATTAACTCATAAAACAAGTATAAAATTATTCCTATATAAAGTACTATTGGAATACCAATTTGAATTAAAAATATTTGCCAGTGTTTTGCTCTTAAAAATTGTTTCATAGTATTTTTATTTCATCATTAAAAATTATTATTCTAATAATTTTGTCTTTAAAAATCCATAATCAGCCTTTAGGGCTCTTCGGCAAAATTAGTGGAATTAATTAAATTTGCAAAACAAAAAGCTACATTCATTATTTACAGTATTATTTTTTGTACTACTAAAGAAAGATTTTGCAATGCTAAACGAAGTACTTTGTCATGCTGAAATTGTCGAAGTATTTTAAACTGAGCCTTTCGAAGGATTGACACGCTATGCTTGTTTACGCCTTGAGTCATCAAAAACAGATACACATGGAATAATAATAACTAAAGAATGTACTGAAATTTAAAAATATTTAAGTTTTTTTAAATTAAATTTTGTTAATTAAAATAAAAGTATTTTCTTTGCAACTGAATTAAAAAAAACAGAGGAAGCCGAAAATCTTTAAGAGTAGGCAAAACATAAAAAAACATATTTAATATGAAAAAAGTTTTATTTATTGCAGTATTAGGATTAATTGCATTTTCATCATGCAAAAAAAAAGAGTGTGAATGTATAACTACTTTTGACGGAGCTGTTGTTCAAACTATGACATACGAAAATAATAACTGTTCAAGCTTAGAACTTACAAATGCATCTGGAACTGTAACTTGCAAAGAAAAATAGAAATATCATCTATTATAAAATAATAAGGGGCAATATTAAATATTTGCCCCTTATTTTATATCTTTACACAACTTTTTAAATATATATTATAAAAACAATGAAAATATTTTTAAATATTATACGTATTTTTTTAGGAATTGTATTTATTCTGTCGGCAAGTACAAAATTTTTCTCATTAGATGAGTTTGAAATTTATATTTTTAGCCATAATTTCCTGAGCTTAAATATATCGTTTATTGTAGCAAGAGTTTTAATAGGTTTTGAGTTATTTACTGGGATATTATTAATTTTAAATATCTATTTCAAACAAATTCGTTTAATTTCAATCATAACATTAGTTGGGTTTACAATATATTTAGCTATAATGGCAATAAAAGGTTCGGGTGAAAATTGTCATTGTTTTGGTGAGTTTTTAAAAATGACGCCAATTGAGTCAATTTTAAAAAATGGAATTTTGTTATTACTGTTTATTCCTTTAAAAAACAACTTAGGATATAATTTCAAATACAAAAAAATCATATCTATCGTATTACTTTTAATTTGTATTAGTTTGCCTACATTAATTTCTCCACCCGATTTTGTTTATCCCGAAATGTATTCGAAAATTGCTGTAGTAAACAAAAATGGACTTGATTCGTTGGTTTTAGATAATAATAAATTTCCAATAAAATGCGATAGTGGCAAAAAAGTATTATGTTTTTATAGCCCACAATGCAGGTTTTGTAAATTATCCGAAAAAAAAATATCATCAATTATAACCCGAAATAAACTTGATAAAAATAAATTTGCTGCTATTTTTTGGGGAAATCCAAAAAAACTCAATCAGTTTTACGATGTAAATTCAATTAAGCTCGAAACTGCTTTTATTGAAACTCAAGATTTTTTTTCAATAACCGACGGTAAAATGCCTTTAATACTTTTGATTGAAGATAAAGTTATTAAAGAAAAATTTGGCTACAGAAGTATTGATGAAGATGCAATTGTTAAGTTTTTGAATGAGTAAGGAAGTTGGAAGTTAGGAGTGGTAAGCACGAAATAGGAAGTAATGTGATGATGTGCTAATGTGCTAATGCGATAATATGATGATGTGCTAATGTGATGATGTGATGATGTGATGATGCTATAATGTGAAAATGTGCTGATAAAGATTGCTTAGTGGCTCTTAGTGTGCTTAGTGCCTTCGTGGTGAAAAAAGTTACAATTTACAAGTTACGAATAGCTAACCGCTAATAGCTGAAAAAAAATTTGCCCTTAAGAATGCATTAGGTTCATTTTTGACACACCGAGTAATAAAATAACAAAAATATCAGCCAAAACAAACAGTTTATCGAAATTTTTATTGGATATTCATTAGAAAAAAGTATTTTTGACAATTATAAATTAATTAAGCAATTAATATAATCAAAAAATATCAAAAATGAAAAACCGATTAAAATTAGCCTTAGGTGTTATTTTATTTCTATGCGTTAGCATAAATGGAATTTTAGCACAAAAAACGTATAAATACGAAACCGTTCCAAACGATCCGCTTAAAGCTCGTATTTACACACTTGATAATGGATTAAAAGTGTTTTTAACCGAATACAAAGATGCTCCTCGTATACAATCTTATGTAGCTGTAAAGGTAGGTAGTAAAAACGACCCATCTGAAACTACCGGGTTAGCACATTATTTTGAACACATGATGTTTAAAGGGACTCCAAACTTTGGAACTTTAAATTGGGAAAAAGAAAAAGTACTAATTGATGCAATTGAAAAGCTTTTTGAAATATATAGAGTTGAAAAAGATGATGCAACTCGTGCCACAATATACAAACAAATTGATAGTTTGTCGTATGAAGCATCGAAATTAGCTATACCAAACGAATATGTGAAATTGATGAAAGCTATTGGCTCACAAGGCACCAATGCAGGCACATCAAACGATTACACAACTTATATAGAAAACATTCCATCAAATCAATTACGTAATTGGGCTTTAATTCAAGCCGATAGATTTGAATATAATGTATTGCGATTGTTTCACACGGAATTAGAAACCGTTTACGAAGAAAAAAACATGTCGTTGACCAATGATGGCAGAAAAGCAAACGAAGCTATGATGAAATTGCTTTATCCAAATCATCCTTATGGAAAACAAACTACTTTAGGAGACGCTGAGCATTTGAAAAATCCATCAATGAAAAATATTCGTGAATTTTTTGCAAAATATTATGTTCCCAACAACATGGCAGTTGTGCTTTCGGGAGATTTTAATTCGGATGAAGCTATAAAAATTATTGATGAAACATTTGGCAGATTAAAACCATCACCTGTATCACCATTAACATACACAAAAGAAGCTCCAATAACTCAGCCAATTGTTAAAGATGTTGTAGGTTTAGATGCAGAGAATATGAGAATTGCATTTCGTTTTAATGGAGCAGGCACAAAAGATGCACTAATGATTAAAATGATATCAGAAATATTATCGAACAACAAAGCTGGGATTATAGACTTAAATATTAATCAAAAACAGTTGGCATTAAGTGCAAGTGCTTATACTTATATCTTAAACGACTATTCATCTTTAGTGCTTTCTGCACGTCCAAAAACAAATCAAACTTTAGAAGAGTTAAAAGTTCTTTTACTTGAACAAATTGAAAAACTTAAAAAAGGTGATTTCCCTGATTGGATGCTCGAAGCAGCAATTAATAATCTTAAACTTCAAGAATTAAAACGATACGAGTCAAATAATGGTAGAGGTATGGCAATGGTTAATGCATATTTAAATAACATATCATGGGAAAAACAGGTAAATTATATTTTTGAATTAAGTAAAATTACAAAAGCCGAATTAGTTGCTTTTGCTAATGAGAATTTTAAAGATAATTATGTAGTTGTAAACAAACGTCAAGGCAAACCCGAAGACGTAAAAAAAGTAAGCAAGCCAGCAATAACCCCTATTTTTATTAATCGTGATGCCGAATCAGATTTTTTGAAAAAAGTAAAAGCATCAACAATTAAAGATATTCAACCTAAGTTTTTAGATTACACTAAAGATATAAAACGGATAAAAACCCAAAATAATATTGAAATTTTATACACTCAAAATACTGAAAACAAAACTTTTAATTTGATTTATTACTTTAAAATGGGCGATTATAATGATAAAAATTTTGATATTGCTATTAATTATCTCCCATATTTAGGTTCATCAAAACATACTGCAGAAGAGATACAACAAGAGTTTTTCAAATTAGCATGCTCCTTTTATGTATCTTCCAGTAATGATAATACATATATTTCTATTAGCGGATTAAGTGAAAACATGGAGAAAGCAATCGCTTTAGTAGAAGAAGTTTTATCGAGTCCGAAAGCAGACAAATCAGCTCTTGATAATTTAGTTAACGATATATTAAAATCAAGAAATGATAGAAAAGGCAACCAACAAAGTAATTTTAATGCACTATTAAGTTATGCAACATTCGGAAGCAATTCGCCAGAAAAATATATGCTTTCGGAAAAAGAACTTAAAGCAATTACTCCCGAAGAATTAATTGTAATAATTAAAGATTTAACATCGTATCAACATAGTATTTTATTTTACGGACCAGATAAAATTGAACAAGTACAAACAGTATTAAACAAATATCATAAAGTACCTGCAAAATTAAAAACTCCAAAACTTGCAGTCAAATTTGAAGAACAAAATACCGATAAAAACAGAGTTTATTTTGCACAATACGAAGCCAAACAATCATTTCTTCAACAAGTTATCAAAGGTGGAAAATATGATAAAAATCAATCATCAATAATTTCTTTATTTAATTCCTATTTTGGTGGTAGTATGAATGCAATAGTTTTTCAAGAGCTTCGCGAAAAAAGATCCTTAGCCTACTCAACAAGAGCAAGTTTTGCAACACCAGATGATAACACAAAAAACTATATCAATAATTCATATATAGCAACTCAAAACGATAAAGTGATAGATGCTTTTGATGCGTATAACGAACTTTATAATAAAATGCCTCAAATTGATATAAATTTTAATTTAGCTAAAGAAGCTATTTTGACAAAAATAAAAACAGAACGCATTACCAAAATGAATATTATTTGGGATTTTCTTGATTCTCAAAAAATGGGATTAAATAGCGATATTCGTCAAGAAATATACACTAAAATACCTTCTTTAACATTAAATGATGTTGTAGTTTTTGTAAATACATATTTAAAAGATAAAACAAAAACTTATGTAATATTAGGCAATGAAAAAGACCTCGATTTTAAAGCCCTTGAAAAATATGGCGAAGTTATTAAATTATCAAAAGAAGATATTTTTGGTTATTAATAATTTATAGTATTTGATTTATATCAAAATATTAAATTAAAAAGTATCTGTAATATTCTGTTTTTTGAATATACAGATACTTTTTGATATTAAGATATTTCCAAAATTATTTGATTTATCATAATAATTTAATTGTTTATCCAGTTTTATTATTAGTATAACTTAATTTATGTTTTTAATATATAGTTGGTATATAATTTGTTAAATATTATTTTTTAAATTCGTATACCATTAAAACAATTTTTATGAAAACACATTACATTGTAAACAATTCATCAACTAAAATCAAACGAATCCATTTAATTGGCACATTATTAATTGCTATTTTTTTTATTAATAATTGTTACTCGCAGGGTGGAATAAAAGGAGTTGCAAAAAACGCAAAAGGAAAGCCAGTAGCATACTCTACTCTATATATTAAAGAGATAAAATCGGGGACAATTGCTAATGAAAATGGTTATTTTGAATTTGTATTGCCAAATGGTGAATATACAGTTGATTTCAGATGTTTGGGTTATCAATCAATTACAAAAAAGGTAATTATTAATAACTCATTTACAACAGTAAATATAAATTTTGAAGAACAACCCTTAGAACTAAAAACAGTAACAATATTTGCAAATAAAGAAGATCCTGCATATACTATTATGCGTAAAGCAATTGCAGCTTCAAATTATTATAAAATTTTAGTAAAATCGTATAGTGCAAATCTTTATATTAAAGGTTTTGGGGAAATAAAAGTTCCAAAAATAATATATAAATTTGGTAAAAAAGAGGGAATTGATACAGTAGAATACTTAACAAGCGAATCAAATAATAAAATTAAATACGAATATCCTAACAAATATGAGCAAATTGTAATTTCGGCACGAACAAATGATAAAGATAGCTCACAAAGTTCAATTTACAACTACATAAACTCAAGTATTTATGATGATCGCTTTGGGGGTGGAGTTTCCCCATTATCTGCATCTGCATTTTCATTTTATAGGTTCAAATTAATAAATACTTTTACCGAAAAAGGCGAAAAAATATCAAAAATACAAGTTATTCCTCGTAGTAAGGGAAATAAAGTTTTTAGCGGTGATATATATATAGTTAATAATTTGTGGTGTGTTTATGCTTTTGATTTAAAAACAATTACTCAAGGAATAGAAATGCAAATAAATCAAACATATACTAATGTAAATGATAAAATTTGGATGCCAATAAATCAACAATATGATGTTAAATTTAGTTTTTTTGGTGTAAATATTTCTTGGAAGTATTTAGCTGTTTTAAGTGATTATAAAGTTGATATTAACGAATCGTTAGATATTAAAAAATTGACTTTAATAGATGAAAAGGTTGAAAAAGAATACGCAAAAGCTCTTGAAGAGGAACAAAAACTTAAAAATAAGAAATCGGAAGTAAATAGTGATACAATTAAAGAAATAATAGAAGAAAAAGAATTAACACTTAAGGATTTTAAACGAAAGATGAAAGAACTTGAGAAAGAATCTGAAAAAAAGCAATCAGAACCCGAAATTATAAGTGATTACACAATGACTATTGATTCGATGGCTTTTAAAAAAAATGTTCAATTTTGGGATTCTATTCGTCCAATTCCACTAAACGAAAATGAACAAAAAAGAAGTTTCTCGTTTAAAAATGATAGTATAAACGAATTAAAGAAAAGTGATACTGCAAAATCATCAATATTTGGAAAAACATTTAGCAATTTCTTATTTGGTAAAAAATATATAATTAATGAAAATTGGAGTTTACGATATAAATCAATATTAAGTACTTTATACTTTAATACTGTTGAAGGCTATAATATTGGTGTTCCTTTGCAATTAACATATTCAAAAAAAGACAAAAACACTGTAAAACTCAGTACCAATTTTCATTACGGTTTCGATAGTAAAGCCTTGTCGATAGATGGAGGGTTGCAATATTACTTTAAAAATAATCAAGAGGGAAAACAATATATAAAATTAAACGGTGGACGATTAATTTCTCAAATAAATTCAAATAACCCAATATCACAATTTAATAATTCAATAACTACTCTTTTTCAGAGGAAAAACTATTTAAAACTTTATCAAAAAGATTTTGTAGAGATTGCATTAAAAACTCAGTTTTGTAATAAGTTAAAAATAAACAGCAATATAAGTTGGTCGCAGCGTACTCCGCTCTATAATATTTCAAATTATAGCTATATCGACTCCAAAAACAAAACTTATTCGCCAAATGCACCCGAAAATATTGAACTAAATAATACTGACTTTTTAAAACACAAGGCTTTTATAGTATCAATTAAACTAGATTATTATCCGATAGTAAAATATTATAAAAGAAATGGCGTAAAAATGCCAATATATAAATTCCCGTTATTGAGTTTTGAATATAATGGCGGCTATAAAGATGTTTTAGGCAGCAATGTTGATTTTAATCGCATAGAAGTGAGTTTTCAGCATAAATTTGAAGGTATAAGACGCACATTCGATTTTAAAATATTTGGTGGTAATACTTTTGAAAACAAACCATTAAGTTTTATTGATTACAAGCACTTTAATGGAAATAAATATATTTTAAATTTTAACGACCCGATGAATAAGTATAGCCTATTAGACTATTATAATTATAGCACAAATAGTCCATATATTGGACTTAATTCAAAAATTGAATTTCGGAAATTATTATTAACTCAACTTTTTTGGTTAAATTTTGCCGGAGTTAAAGAATCTTTCTCGTTTAATTATTTGAAAACCGAAAAATCTCCACATTACTTTGAAATAGGTTACGGATTAGAAAACATAATGAAAATACTTAAAATAGAGACATTTATAAGCGTGGAAAATGGTATTCAAAAACAATTTGGGTTAAGAGTTGGGTTGTCTTTAGGCTCTTCAGTAAGTATAAATTTTGATGAATAAATTTATAGTGTAATAATATCATTACATTTGCGATAAATTTGTAATTCTGAGCCATAGCGAAGAATCACAATTGAATTAGATACTTCACTTTGTTCAGTATGACAAAATAGAGATGCTTTACTGCGTTCAGCAAGAACTGTGTTAATTTGCAAATAAAAAATTAATATTTTCATC
>CAZRCF010000120.1:0-8527 GCA_964598505.1 uncultured Lentimicrobiaceae bacterium
TCACTAATTGAAGTTGCAAACTTCAAAACTAAAAAAGTGCGAAGTTCGGAAACTTTGCACAAAGATGATATTTTGGCTTGAATTAATAAATATTTCAAACAAAAAAACGAAATGATTTTGTTTATATGAGTTGATTTATTTAAGTTTGTAAAAAAATAAATTGTGAGCCAAATACACGAACAAAATTTACGGCGTTATAGCCATTTAGAACTTATTAGTAAACAGGTAGTTGAGGGTTTTATAACAGGGCTGCACAAAAGTCCCTTTCATGGATTTTCGGTTGAATTTGCTGAGCATCGACTTTATAACCCCGGCGAATCGACACGAAATATCGACTGGAAACTATATGGGCGTAGCGACAAGCTATTTGTAAAACGTTTTGAAGAGGAGACAAATTTACGTTGCCGAATTGTTATTGATATGTCATCGTCGATGTATTTCCCGATACAAAAAAAACTCGATTTCGATAATATGAACAAACTTTGGTTTTCGGTTTATGCCGGTGCTGCCCTAATTCAACTTTTCCGCCGACAAAGAGATGCTTTCGGACTAACACTTTTTACCGATACAATTCAAGTTAATACTCCTGCTCGTTCTACTCCTGTTCATCAAAAGTTCATATTCAATGAGTTAGAGAAATTATTAGAACCTCATCAACCTGAAATTAAAAATGAAACTCAAGCTGCAAAAGCATTTGATGAAATTGCCGAAAGTATTCACCGTCGCTCGTTAGTGGTTATTTTTAGCGATATGTTTGATAATAATGCAAAAAACGAAGATATTTTTAATGCAATACAACACTTAAAACATAATAAACACGAAGTAGTTCTTTTTCATGTAGTTAACAAAAAAATGGAATTAGATTTTGAATTTGAAAATCGTCCATACCGCTTTATCGACCTCGAAAGTGGAAAAGAAATGAAAATTCACCCAAACGAAATGCGAGATTTATACATTAAATCGATGAAAAAATATCACGATGAACTAAAATTAAAATGCAATCAATTTCAAATTGATTATATTGAAGCAGATATTGATAAAGGATTTCATCAAATATTATTGCCATATTTAGTTAAACGACAAAAAATGTTTTAACAATGGAAAAAATGAAACGCCTTACAATTAATGATTGGAATGAATCGGATCGTCCTCGCGAAAAACTATTAGAAAAAGGCAAAAAAAGTCTTACAGATGCTGAACTTATAGCAATTTTAATGGGTTCGGGAAATACTGAAGAAACAGCTGTTGATTTAGCAAAAAGAATTTTGGTTGATAATAAAAATAATTTAATCGAACTTTCAAACAAATCGGTTGCCGATTTAATAAAATATAAAGGAATTGGCGAAGCAAAGGCAATTTCGATAATTGCTGCTCTCGAATTAGGTTTCCGCAGACGACAAGCAGATGTTATTGAGAAAAAACTTATAATTTCATCAAAAGACTCTTTTGAATATATGTCGCTTCACTTGTGTGATGCCTCTTATGAACAATTTTGGATAATTTTATTAAATAATGTAAATAGAATTATAACCCATAAAATTATAAGCGAAGGAAGCATAACAGCAACAGTTATTGATATTAAAAAAATATTTAATTTTATAATTGAAAGCAACGCTTCGGGAATAGTTTTGTGCCATAATCACCCATCGGGAAACCTAAAACCGAGTAAATATGATATTGATTTAACAAAAAAAATTAAAGGAGCATGTAAGTTTTTTGAAACTCGTTTAATAGATCATATTATATTTGGCACAAATAATTATTTTAGTTTTTTAGACGAGCATATTCTTTAAATATTTTTAGCAAAAACTTTATGATAAAAATTTTAACAATAATTGGAGCACGACCACAAATAATTAAAGCCGCAGCTTTAAGTAGAGCTATAAAAAATCATTTTTCGGATAAAATAAAAGAATTTATTTTACATACCGGGCAACATTACGACGAAAATATGTCGGAAGTATTTTTTGAAGAGTTAAGTATTCCTCGTCCCGATTTTAATTTAAATGTTGGTTCTGGCAACCATGGCGAGCAAACATCAAAAATGATTGAGCAAATTGAAAAAATATTACTTGAAATTAAACCTAACTACATTGTACTTTATGGTGATACCAATTCTACATTAGCAGGAGCTATTGCAGCATCAAAAATTCATGTTCCTATTGTTCATATTGAAGCCGGTTTAAGGTCATACAATAAAAAGATGCCCGAAGAAATAAACAGAATTATGTGCGATCATGTTTCTACCCTTTTGTTTTCGCCTACAGCTACAGGATTCGATAATTTAAGAAAAGAAGGTTTTAAAATTGATAATTTTCCGCCTTTCTCTATAGACAATCCGAAAGTTTACCATTGTGGCGATATTATGTACGACAACAGCTTATTTTTTTCTGAAATTGCTGAAACGAAATCAAATATACTTACAAAACTCGGTATTGCCGATTTACCTTATGTTTTATGCACAATTCATAGAAATAATAATACCGATGATTCAGAACGGTTGAACTCAATTTTCAGAGCTTTATTAGATATTCAATTATCTGAAAACATGAATATTATATTGCCTTTGCATCCACGAACTCGAAAAATGCTTGCTTCAAATTTGAAACCCGAATTATATAAAACAATTGATAATAATCAAAAGTTTATTATCACTGAACCTGTTTCTTTCTTAGATATGATTAAGTTAGAGGCAAATGCAACTATTATTGTAACCGATTCGGGTGGAGTGCAAAAAGAGGCATATTTCTTTAAAAAACCTTGTGTTATTTTACGCCCCGAAACCGAATGGATTGAGATTGTTGAACACGGAAATGCAATAATTGCCGATGCCGATTATAATAAAATAAAATCATCGTTTGATAAGCTATTAAATAACAACAAATTAAAATATAGTTCAATTTTTGGCGATGGAAATGCAGCTGAATTTATATGTGAAAAAATTATTGAACATTTCAATCAATAAGAATGGATATTCAAGAGGAAAAGAAAATTCTGCGAAAGTATATCAAACAGCTAAAAGCAAATATTTCTGTTGAAGAAAAGCAACAACAATCTAAATTTATTATTAAAACTATTGAAGATTCTATTGAGTTTCGGAATTCAAAAATAGTAATGGCTTATTGGGCTTTAAATGATGAAGTTAGCTTGAACGATTTAATAATAAAATGGCACAATCAAAAAACTATTCTATTACCTTGCGTTATTGATGAAATTTTAGTTATTCGACAATTTATTGGTATTGATAGCATGAAAATCGGTTCTAATTATAGTATTTTAGAACCAACCGGACCGATATTTAACGAAATTGAGAAAATTGATTTAATATTAGTACCCGGAATTGCTTTTGATATTAATAATAACCGTATGGGGCGAGGTAAAGCATATTACGATAGGTTTTTAACACAAACAAAAGCCATTAAAGCAGGAATTTGTTTTAATTTTCAACTTTTTGATAAAGTTCCTTACGATGATTTTGATGTAAAAATGGATACGGTTTACACAGTATATAATTGATATTGTTTACATTAATATAAGATTTAGTTTTTTTAAATTTTTAAAATAAAATCGTTTTTGTATTATATTGAAAAAACAGATACTTTTGTAAATATTTTTTACAATTTTAAAAAAAGTTATGTCGAATATTATTTTAGGGAACAAAGACAGAGAGAAAATATTTATTTACAATTATTATTTTTGGCAAAATACATTTTTTGGTACAATGCGTCTGTTTGGTGGTCCACTTATGATTGGAGTTGGCATTTGGTATTGTTTTTCAAATATGAAAAATGCAGAACTAATTGCTGCAATGGTAATTTTATATGGTATTTTTTATACTTTACGACCCTATTTTTGGTTGTATTTTCGTAGAGAAAAGTTTGATTCTATGCTGTTTGAAGTTGAAATTACAAAACAAAGCATAAAAATTATTTACGATGAAGAAATTGATGTAGTTGATTTCAACTCCTTTAAATCAATAAAAAAATTCAAAAAATGGTATGTCATAACATACAATTCTCGAAAAGTATTATATCTTCCCGAAGACCAACTTACAATTGATGAGATTGAATTTTTAAAAATTCATATACAATCGAAATAAATAGTATATTGGAAGAATAAATTAATTAGAAAAATAAAATAGAATTAAATGAAATTGTATATTTTAATTAAAAAATACTATTTTTGTAAAATAAATTTAAAAATTAATGTATTATGAAAGTTATTAAAGCAATTACTCTAATTATTTTACCAATGATATTATTTATTGGTTGTTCTTATGGTTCTGCTCCTGCAAGTATTAATCCAGAACTTAAAGTTAAAGTTGACTTCCACTGTCCAGGAGGAAAAGCACGTATTGAAGATGGTTTGAAAAAAGTTGATGGTGTAATTTCGGTTGTTGCCGATTTAGAAACAAAAATTGTAACAGTAGTTTATGATGGCGATAAATTAAACAAAGATAAAATTGTTGAAGCTATCGAAAAAATTGGTCACAGAACTGAGTTCTCGAAACCTGAAACTACTGTAAAAAGTGCTTGTTCTCATCCACAAGGTGAAAAAGAAGAGCCAAAGAAATAGTTTAATAAACTGATTTTTAAAGGAGTATATATTACTCCTTTTTTTGTTCTTTATAAATACACTTTCAGACAAAAATTATTGTAAAATTGTCATAAATTTGCTGAATCAGGTTTGTTTTCACGAAAAAATCACAAGGGCAAAAACAAAAGTCGGTAAAAGAGTGCAAATTGAGAAATACTAACAGCTAAACGTTAAAATACATCTTACTACTAATTTCAAGTTTAGTCTGTGTTCAATTCCTTTTTACATCGACATTGCAAACTACGTATCCTTTTTACTTTTTACTTTTCTCTTTTAATTAACATCCAACTGTTGGAAAATAAAAATTCAATTTCGGAGTTATTATAATAATGAAATGTAATTTTGTTAAAAACAATAAATCTTAAAAAAATGATTAGTTCAATTATTCTTCAAGTTACACAAAGCACACCTATTGTTGGCAACACAGCAACCCAAGCACCTACTATAAATGCTTTTGATAGCCTAAATTTATGGGATTTAACTTTAAAAGGTGGTATTATAATGATACCATTAGCAATAATGTCGGTTATAACGATATACATTTTTATTGAACGATATATAACCATTAAAAAAGCAAGTAAGGAAGAGAATAATTTTATGAATAATATTCGTGATTTTATTCATAATGGACGCCTTGATTCAGCTTTATCGTTATGTCGTAATAATTCTACACCAATTGCTCGTATGATAGAAAAAGGTTTAATGCGAATAGGACGTCCATTAAATGATATAAATACAAGCATCGAAAATGTAGGAAAATTAGAGGTAACTCGTCTTGAAAAAAATATTGCTGCATTAGCAACAATGGCAGGTGCAGGTCCAATGCTTGGTTTTTTAGGCACAGTTATAGGTATGGTATCTGCATTCTATAGTATGTCGAAAGCAGGAAATAATATTAATATTGAAGTGTTATCAAGTGGTATATACGAAGCAATGATTACTACAGTTGGTGGATTAATTGTAGGTATTACAGCCTATATTTTTTATAATATTCTCGTTGCTCGTGTAGAGAAAGTTGTTTTTCTTTTAGAAGCTCGAACTACTGAATTTATGGATTTGCTTAACGAACCTGCTCATAATTAATTAAAATATCAATTATTATGGCAATTCAAACAAGAAATAAACGTAGTGTAGAATTTAGTGCATCATCAATGTCCGATTTGGTGTTCTTGTTACTAATATTCTTTATGATAACATCAACTTTAGTTAGCCCAAACGCAATTAAATTGCTTTTACCAAATAGTTCAAGCCAAACTATGTCGCCACGAACTATGAATATTTATGTTAAATCAACTGCTGAATATTATATAGAGGAAGTACCTGTTTTGTTAACTGATTTACCAACTAATATCTTGAAAAGTATGGCAGGACAACCTGATGACGGAACAATAGTGCTTAGAGCCGACAAAGAATCACCTGTGCAACTTATAGTAAATGTTATTGATGCGGTTAATAAAATCAATGAGCAAGCCAAAAAAAAATATAAAGTAATTCTGGCAACAAAACCTCAGGAATAAACTTTATGAAACGAGCATTAAACAATATTTCGCACAAGAGAATGATAATTAGCGAGTTCCATACGACAAATAAATAACAAAATTATAATGAACGTATGAAAGTAAAATCACCTCAAATAAAAGGAATTGTCGGAACAATAATTGTTCATGCATTATTATTGCTTTGCTTTTTCTTTTTTGGTTTTAAAACTCCACTCCCACTTCCTGCAGAGCAAGGAATAGAAATTGACATGGGTGGCGGAGGTGGTGGAAGTGCTTCAAGTTCTGAAATAATTGAAGAAACACAACCTTCAAATTCTGAAAACAATGCTACTCAAGATATAGAAGAAGCCCCTTCATTAACAAAAACTGAAAAACCGGTAATTACAAAAAAGGACATTTCAACAGAAAAGAAAATTGAAGAACCAAAAATTGACAGCAGATTACTTTATAAAAAAGGAAAAGGGAAAAAAGGTTCGGGCGAAGGAGATGGCGATGGTTCCGGAATAGGTAATGGAAAAGGCACTGGTAAAGGAAATGGAATTGGCGATGGTGATGGTGATGGAATTGGACCGGGAAAAGGTCCCGGATTTAGCTTAACTGGTCGTAGTGCAAAGTTACTTCCTAAACCTTCTTTTGATAATGTACAAGGCAAGGTTGTAGTTCGTATTAAAGTTGATAGAAATGGTAAAGTTATTGATGCTGAAGCTATTTCAAAAGGCTCAACTATTGCAAATACAAAAATCTGGAAAGTGTGCGAAGAATACGCTATGAAAGCTAAATTTAGTGCAAAAAGCGATGCTGCCGAAGTTCAAATGGGAACTATTACTTATGTTATTCAGTAACAAGTTGGATGAGGAAAGTACATTGTTTGGAAGTTAGAAGCGGTAAAATTCTTTTACTTATTATTATAGTTGAACCTATCTAAGTCATAAAGTTTTTTAATATTTCTATGTTGTGAAACATTACAATAAATATTTTATATTTTGCAATGAACTACTCTCAAACAATTGAATATCTGTTTAATAGCTTGCCAATGTTTCAGCGTATTGGCGGAGCTGCATATAAAGCTAATCTTGATAATACTATCAAATTGATGGATATTACAAATAATGCATACAGAAATTTTAAAACTATTCATATAGCCGGCACTAATGGAAAAGGCTCTGTATCGCACTCGTTAGCATCAATATTTCAAACTTATGGATTAAAAACAGGCTTATACACTTCGCCTCACTTGAAAGATTTTCGGGAAAGAATTAAAATTAATGGTAAAATGATTTCGCAACAATATGTTGTCGATTTTGTTGATAAACATAAAATTGCATTTGACGAAATTAAACCATCATTTTTCGAGATGACAGTTGCTCTTGCTTTCGATTATTTTTCAAATCAAAAAGTTGATATTGCAATAATTGAAACTGGAATGGGTGGTCGCCTCGATTCTACAAATGTTATTACACCTTTATTGTCGGTCATAACAAATATTGGCTTGGATCATACTCAATTTCTGGGCAACTCGCTTGCCGAAATTGCAACAGAAAAAGCCGGGATTATTAAAAATAAAATTCCAATTATTATTGGAGAATCAAATCCAGAAACTGATTCTGTTTTTATTAATAAAGCTAATTTGCAAAATAGTGAAATAATTTTTTCTGATAAATTATATACGGCAGAAAAACTCCCAAATTCAAGTGTTTTTGAGTTAGAATGTTCTATTTTAAATGGTAATCGAAAAATTTGCTTAACAACTACATTAGCAGGAAATTACCAATTGAAAAATATGACAACATTAGTTTCTGTTATTGATTTGCTTAACAAAAATAAAATATTTAATATTTCGGATAATTGCATAAAAAATGGTATAAAAAATGTTATTATAAACACCGATTTGCGTGGACGTTGGCAAAAATTAAACGACAAACCACTTGCTATATGCGACACAGGACATAATACACACGGAATTAAATATGTTATTGAGCAAATTAATAGTATAAATTTTTCAAAACTACATTTTGTTATTGGTATGGTTAACGATAAAGATATTGATACAGTATTATCAATGTTGCCCACCGATGCTGAATATTATTTTTGTAAAGCAAAAATTGAAAGAGGCATGGATGCCGAATTATTATTAAAAAAATCAGCAAAATATAATTTAGAAGGCAAATGTTATGCATCGGTTGAAATTGCTTACAAAACTGCATTAAAAAATGCCAAAAACGACGATTTAGTTTTTGTTGGTGGAAGTACTTTTACCGTAGCAGAAGTGTGTTGAAAGAAAGAAGTGAGAAAACAGTAAGTACGAAATATTTAGATAATTAAATTTGTATTGTTATAATTAAATTTTACAGAATGCCCTAATGGTAAAAAATAAAACAAAATGAAAAATACAAATAATTGGTTTGCAGAACTTCCGCTTGCAATAACAGTTT
>CAZRCF010000121.1:0-4012 GCA_964598505.1 uncultured Lentimicrobiaceae bacterium
TATTTTTTTTAAAGCCCGATACAGCAATAGTTATTCGTAATCGTCCATTTTTTTTACCCGATTTAAATTCAAGCATCGATTTTGAAACTGAGCTTATTTATAAAATTTGTAAAGTAGGCAAGCATATAAGCGAAAAATATGCTCACACTTATTACAAGGAAATTGGCATTGGCATCGACTTTACTGCTCGCGATTTACAAAAAAAATGTATCGAAAGCGGGAAGCCATGGGAAATATGTAAAGCCTTTGATAATTCGGCAATTATAAGCAATTTTGTACCTATTACAGAAATAAATGATATTAATAATATTAATTTCAAACTTTATAAAAACGGCGAATTAGTACAAATTGGTAATTCATCGGAAATGATATTTAATATTAACCAAATAATATCATATATTTCAAAATTTATTACTTTAAAATTAGGTGATATTATTTATACCGGCACACCTTCGGGCGTAGGACCGGTTAAAATTGGCGACAGATTAGAAGCATGGCTCGAAGATAAAAAAATGTTAGATTTTATGGTGAAATAAGATAATGGGGAGTTTCCGAACATCGCACTTTCTTTTTGAAGTTTGTTTCTTCAGAAAAAAGCAAATCTACATGATTTTTTTAAATTTTTGATGTATTTATGCCGCTTTTATAAAAAAATATTTTAATAAAGACAAAATTACAAATCTGAATACAGCACACTTACTTTTCCTCTACTTGCCACTTGGCAATATAAGGGTTGTAACCACATTCTGTTTCGTAAAACCAACACCCACTTTGGTTTTGTTTTGGCAAACGTGAATCATAACACATATATCTATGTTCACAATCTTTGCAAACTTCTATTTTATCTTTACAAACAGCCCAATATTTTTTTATTAATTCATTTTTTAATAATTCATCGAATTTTACATTTACTACATTATCAATTGATTCTAACTCATTATTTAACTTAATACCTCCTTGTTCGTCAATAAATATTCTTTTGTTGTAATAACAATTGAACGATTGAGATTCGATAAAAAAATCTCTATTTACTACAAATGATATAGATTCATCAGGGTGGTTGATACTATTCGATGTTGTTTCATATTTTATAATCTGTTTGCCATTATCCAAATATTTAGATGAGTTATTTTTTGCTCCGAGTAGTATAATTCTTGATATTGCGGGGTTTTCTATTACAATATCTTCAACTTCATTTTTTGAAAAATCGGAATACAAAAGATACAATTCTATATTATTTACATACGTGTTTTTTAATGATTTAAGCAATATTAGCAAATCTGTTTCATTTCCAAAATAATTAATACTCAAGTTTTTAGCATAAGAATTACGAATAAATTCTTCAATTTTTAATAAAAGATAAAAAGATTTTTTACCATCATATTTCAAAGCTATTATTGATAGTTGTTCTGGAGTTTCCCAAAAAGTATTTAATTTTGCAAAGCATTTACAATCAATATTTTTGCAATTTAAAACTAAATTATTTGTAATAAGAAAATTAATATATTCATCAATAATTTCATACTCATTTGGTGTAACATCATTATACCATTCATTAGTTGTTTCATATTTTATAAGCAAATCATAAAGTGAATTTGGAATGTAATGGTATGTGTATTGTCCTAAATCATAAATAATACTCCTATTGTGTCCTTTTACCGGAATACAATTTGCAAATAAGCTATACATGTTTAAAATTTTCTAAGGGTTTATGGTACTTTATACGAGACAAATAAATGCATTGGTACAATTTGCTTCCCATCTTTTCGGGCAACATAAATTTATTTACTTTAATTATGTGCAATAGCTTAAAATTTAGTGGCATCAACGAATCGCTAATAATGTGTTCGTTATATTTATTAATCGCTTCCATTAACTCTTGAAATTAAATATTCAGCAATAGATTTTTCTACATTATAATTACAATTACTTGAATAGCCAAGAAATTGTCCCGATGGGTTGACCTCTAAAAAGATATATTCATTTTGTTTGGTGTAAAGTATATCTAAGGAACCTATTTGTAAATTAATGCTTTTCATAAAATCACAAATTTTAATCTCAATTTGCTGAGGTAGTTTGTATGGCACCATTTTTACTGAATTATTATTTGTTGATTCTCTTATATCCAATTCTTTAGAACTATTACTGAGCAAAGCACATGAATAAAATTTACCATCAATATATATTGTCCTGATTTCAAATTTTTTTTTAATATATTCTTGAAATAATGAAGGAAAAAAATTAGGTGATGTGCTTTTAATAAATTCATTATCAACCTCCGAAGTATAAGATTTATATATAGCACTATCGAAATTTAGAGTTAAAGAAGCCGAAAAATTCTTCGTAATAATTCTGCCATGTTTTTTATAAAAACCTTCGAGTGCTACTTTATTTGATGTAATTATTGTATCAGGAACTAATAGACCACATTTTTTTGCAATTTGTATTTGAGAAAACTTATCAATATCTACAAAATGAGGATGATTGACAATTTTATTTACATAATTATCAAAATATAATTGATATAAAACATAATATTCTGTTTTTAATGCTTCATTATATTGATTATTATTATAATTATTTGTATAATTATTTAATGAAAAACTTGGGAAAACCCACTTCCAAAACCAATGTACATCTGTTGGATTATAATTATTGAAATCAATATCAAATAAACTATAAAAATCTTCACTATTAACCCTTTTGTAAGAATGATTATATTTGTTTAACCAATCAATTATATAATTTGTTGTTATATCGGTTTTTGTTGTATAAATGTATATCATTTATTTCTTTTTCTTATCTTTAGGTTGGTAAATATATTCTATTCCAAATGAATCTTTTGCATACTCTTCAATTGTGCCTAAGCCAACAGCTTTTCTTCGTGCATTTACATTTTCTTCATCTTCAATTGGTCTAAATTGTATATCCGACCATACACCTTTCCTTTGATATCGATAAAGTTGAGTACCATATATTTGTTTTTTCCCTTTATTAACCAAATATCTATCTAACATTAAAGCATAATTTTCGCCACTTGCTTCTTTTGTTTCAACTGCATTTTTTAATAAAGGAAATGCCTTTCTATATAATTTATTATTATCGCAATGCTGAACAATAAAAAGTGCTGCATCTGCTGCTTTTTCACCTACTTCCGAATATGTGGGCCATTTTCCTTGTTTTACTAAACTTAAAATAAAATTAGCTCGTTCTTTTGTCTCTTTTCTGAACTGTTTATTTATATTTTTCCATTCTTTATCACCTTTTGGAGGATATTTTTTTTTATAATTTCCGCCTAAAGCTCTTGTTCGTTGGTCTTCAATACCCATAAGCCAAAGTTTTATGCTTAGCTCCTTATTTGTAATTTTGGGGTATTGCTTAATATATTGATAAATTAAAGTATCGGTTAATAAACTCCATTGATGAGTTTTTTTCAACTCTTCAAAATCCGAATCCGATAAAATATCTTCGCTTGGTGCTCCCTTGATTATAGATTTATAAAGATAGTTAAATGATTTTATAGTATCCCCTTTGAGTGAATAAAAGCAAGCCAATTGATAATATGGAAATAATGTTATTGTATCTTTTTCAACTTTTCCTATCAATATTTTTATAATACTATCATATTGTTTTTGAGTTCGTAAACTGTCAATCTCTTCAAGAAAATATTTTGGATTTACAATATTTATTCTACAACCTTTTTGTTGTGCAAAAACACTAAAAGTAATTACAAAACAGACTATTAGGATGTTGATTTTTTTCATATTTATCGGTAGATTTAAAAAAGGAGATTGCAAAATTAATTTGTAACTTCCTTTTTATGGTTTAAATTTAATTTGGACAATTTGTAGCATCATCATATTCTTCCTCTGTTGCACTATGTCCTCCAAATGTTCTTTCAAACCAATTGTATGAGTAAACAGAACGTGATACTGCACCATCGGCAGGACCACTTGGGTGAAATAGGTCGCCCAGAGCGCGTCGAAAGCGCGGGCGTCGAGATCGGCCAGAT
>CAZRCF010000121.1:4022-8502 GCA_964598505.1 uncultured Lentimicrobiaceae bacterium
CAGTCATTATGCATAACGAGCTTTCTTCCACCATTAAAATTTTTCATCTCTTTTTGAGACAATTTTTGAAATTTCATTTCAGTAATTCTTTCCATTTTATTTATTTTGTTATCCAACTTTATTATTAGGCGTTGGTAAACCTATAAAATTTATTTGGCCAATTTTATTTTACCTTGCAAATATAAATCGTTACACTGACAAAAAATGTCAGTTGCCAAATTGTTTTGTATTTTTTTCTTGATGTAAAAGATAAAATATTCTTTAACAAGTATTATTTTGGAATTATCTGTTTGTTAATTTTAAACCAATTTTTTACAGTATAATAACCATCATCGCTTTGCCACTTAGCTATGTAGGGATTATAGTTGCATTCTGTTTCATAGTACCAGCTATTATTTTTTAATTTGGGTAGCCGTGAATCAATACACATATATCTATGTTCACAATCTTTGCATACCTTTATTTTATCTTTTTTAACATTCCAAATATACTGAAATTCATTTTTATTAATAACATCTATTAAATAATTATTACTAATATTACCAAAAGATTTGTTATGTGCTGTGCAATTTTTAATATTTCCATTTGAATCTATTGCAATTTTTCTGTTATAATATGCGTTAAAATGCATGCTTTCAGTATATAATGGTAGATTTACATTAAAAAATGCAGGATCAATTATTTGAAAATCAACAGGCGATTTTATCTCTTTTTTAATTGTAGAAATAATTACATTATTAAATTCAGTTTTAATTATTACTTTATCATCTGGTGAAGTATGAAAAATTAAAGAATTTATTCTATTATCTTCTTCGAATATTGATGCATATTTTTCTGGAGTTCCATTAAATTTAACAATTAAATCAATTGTTTTTATTGCGCTATTATTTGAGAATTTAACAATATTGATTATTTCTTTAATTGATAATTGTATATATGATCTTATCTGTATATGATTACATCCTATTTCATCAAATTGATATAGTATATTTTCAAAATTGAATTTGGAATTGGAATCAATATCAATAATAGCATTTGTAATTTGATAAGGTTGCTCCCAATTCAAATTTAATGGTAAGTAATTTTTAATATTTTGGTAGTTATCAAAAAATGCAAAATTGTTTTCAATTAAATAATTTACGTAGTTGTTAATATGATTTTCGTTTTCTTTTCCATAAAACTTTATTATATCAGCTAAAGATTTTTTATCAAATTTATTTGCAATCTCGCAAAGTATATTTGGAATATAAAAGTATTTTTCTTTATCTAAATCGTAAATTATACCCCTACGATATCCACTAACAAATCTGCAATGTTCATAAATTTTAATTACTTTCATTTAAAATTGCGATATTGGTTTGTATAGATTATTTTTTAAATACTTGTTTGTTTGATGTTTATGGGAATAAGCAAAAACTGAATTATTGACTTTGATTTTTTCCTTCCTTACAATGTTTTTAAAAGTCAAAGGTAATAAATGACTTGCTTTTATATTATTTTCAGGCATTTGTTAATAATATTTGTGCAATTTTTTTCTCTATTTGATAATTACAAGGAGCACTAACCATTTCAAACTGACCATAAGGGTTTATCTCAAGTAAAAAAACATTATCATTGTAATCTAATACAAAATCAATAGCACCAAAATCCATTTCTAATTTATTCATAATTTTATGCAATTTAATTTCAATTTCTTTAGGTAATTTATATGGAGAACACCTTAAAGCATCATAGTTTTTTCTGAAATCTATATCAACTTTGTTTTCATTATTTATAGCCATAGACCATATATTCCCTTTTACATATATAGTTCTAATATCAATTTTTTTTTTGATTGCTTC
Organism: uncultured Lentimicrobiaceae bacterium; assembly: GCA_964598505.1. Lineage (GTDB taxonomy): Bacteria > Bacteroidota > Bacteroidia > Bacteroidales > WCHB1-69 > CAZRCF01. The sequence continues at coordinate 5,864 of CAZRCF010000121.1, forward strand.
TTGGAAGAAAGTTGGGAAAAAAGTATCAAAATTGTTATCACCTATCGAATATTTTTCGGTATAAAATGTTTCATGAAAGTTTTCCGTATAAATATCAATAGAGTCGGAAATTGCTTTTATAATTAACGGGTTGTCAGGTATTTCATTTTTATTATCTGTTATACAAAAGCAGGGTATTTTAAAACCTATCTCTTTTGCTAATTTCAAAATAATTATTTTATTAACATTACCCTTTTTGTTAAAAATTCCTTTCTTTTTGTATAGTTCATTATAAATATAATTTCTCATCGAATACCATTCATCACATAAATGATTGTTTATTTCTTTTGAAAATTCATGTTTTTTCAAATCGCATATTTTCGAATAACTTAAAAAGCCTCTTCTATGCCAAAAAGATTTAATTTCGCTTAACTTTATAACTCTATCTTTTATTGTTATAAATATATCATTATCATTAATATTTATAGCTGTAATTAAATCATTTTCATTAATTCTGATTATTTTCGTATATTTATAAAAAAACAACCAATCAATAACGTTATCGGTTACCTTATCTGTTGTTTCACTTATTATTATAATCATTTTTAAAACTCAAATGAATTACCACACTCTTTTTTTACTAAATCTTCATCATATATTGCACTTGTTGTTTCTATTATTGGTCCCAAGCCAACAGTTCTTCTTAAAGAATCAATACCTTCAAAATTATAAACTGGAATTATTACACTAGTATGTGTTTTGGGTGTTCTCATTATTTGTGTGCCATATTTTTGTCGCGTCATATAACTACCCTTGTTTTTAACTTGTGTAAATAATTTATAATCAATAATACCAGGTCCCATTCTTGGATAAAAGTCACCATTTTTTGATTGCTCAATAATTTGTGGACCAAGTGTATTTATTGTATATATTTCATTAACATGTCGGAAAATAATATATAAAAGCATCATACCTTCAAATCCTAATTCCTTAATTCCAGGTATTTTTCCATATTCTTTTTGCAAATTAACAATTCCAATTAAATTTAAAGAATCTAATATAAGTTGTTTCTTAAACTTTTTCGCAGAATTGGTATTCCTGAATTTTTGGTCATTTTCGTACATTAAGTTTATCCTATTACGTAACTTTTTATCTACTTTTTCTGCATAAACTTTTCTGCCTTTTTTGTACTCTTTTTTATATTCACTCCAATATTTGCTTTTTTTAAGTGGCTTAATTCCTTTGAAGTTTTTTACTTCATTAATTGGAAATCCTGTTTCTATAGTGCATATTAAGTAGTTTTTTGCTTTTTCCAAACTATCCATTTTACAAGCATTTATTGCAGCAGCAAAGTAATCGTTTGGGTGAACAAAAGCAACCATTTTAAAAGCATCGTTATAGATTGAATCTGCAATTAAAAATCTATTTTTTTGTTCTTTATATAAATTTGGGTAATAATCAGCTGAATGAACTTTCAAATAATAATTAATATAATTATTTGTTTGAGAAATTGCAAAATAAATATTGCATACACCAATTAGTGTTATTATATATTTCTTCATAAAAACTATAATTATGTGGTTGATAATAATCATTATCAACCACAATGTTTATTAATTAATAAGGATCGTTAAAGTCGATATTTTCAATATATCTTCCTTGTTCGTCAGTTCCAGTTTTGTCATGATAGGCAATTCCTGTAGCAGTAGTTGTCTTAGTTCTTCCTGTAAGCCATGTATGCCAAAGTCTATCACCTCCTTTAATGTTACTCATTTCATTTATTTCAATTTTTTGAAACAAAGCATCATTCAGATTTTCAAATTTATTCATTATATTTATTTTGTTATCCAACTTTATTATTAGGTGTTGGGAAACCTATAAAATTTATTTGGCCAATTGTATTTTACTTTGCAAATATAAATTGTTACACTGACAAAAAATGTCAGTTGCCAAAATGTTTTGTGTTTTTTTTGAATTTCCTCCTGTAATTTTATTAAGATGTTTATCATCAACTGAATATGTTTCATATTTTATTAAAATTTTCCCTTCATATTCGTAACAATAACTGCATTTTGTTTTATCATAATAAATTGGACAACCAATAGCTTTCAATTTGTTAATTATTCTGTAAATTGTTCTTTCAGTTACTTTAAATTTTTCAGCTAATTCTGTGGGATTTCCAGTTGATTTTAGTCTAATTAATTGGTCTAATCTTTCAAATTCTTCTCGGTTAAATAATATTGACATCTTGTTATTGGTTTTTTCTACTTTTCTACTATTTATATTTTTACTGTTATTTAAGAAGCTAATCAGTTATGTTTACATTGCTTTAAACATACATTAGGCATTAAAGAATTAAAGTAATTAAAAATTTATATTTCTTATAATCTTATAAGTTTTCGATTACTTAACTTTTAAAAGTTTTTTTGTTTGCTATTTTTTTCAATAAAAAAAACAGCGTGGCAATTTGCTCACACTGTTTCTAAGGTTCGACCAAGAACCCACATCACAAGTAAAACAATCACCACGCTTTCACGTGGCGTTTTGCTTAATTCCGTAGTGTTTCTAAAAATTGGTCGTTTTTGATAACAGAACTCTGCTTAATGCTATATTTTAAATTTTATAATTTCTTTTTAAAAAGCTATTTTTTCCATAGGCAG
>CAZRCF010000122.1:0-8450 GCA_964598505.1 uncultured Lentimicrobiaceae bacterium
CTTCATAAGATTTAACAGTCCATTTTAATGGATAAGCAAAGTCGGCATTCATATTGGCAACTATTCTGCCAAAACCAATAAGTTCTGATTTTGTAATTCTTCCACCAACTCTGCCGGCAATTAAAGCAAGAGGGCTAGGTACTTTTTTAACTCTAAATGGAGTTGCACCTAAGTTTTGTGTTTTACCATCCATATCGGCACCAACTGTAATATTAACAATTTTTCCACCTTTTGGTGGTTGAATCAAATATCTTCCACTTCCTTGATTTTTAGCAACACATCCAGGGAAATTTGGTCGTAGTTTTTCAGGTGCTACAGGTGCTGAAACAGTTACTAAATTATCAATACCTTCGTAAAGAATTCTTAAGCTATCAGCTGATACATTTGCCATTGGTTTTGTAACAACAAACTTGCTTTTAAATGGATAATATTTTGGAGTTCCATCTGGAGCCATAATTTTTACAAGACCTGCAAATTTTTGCTCACCAGTGCCACCAGCAGGAATTTTTAATTTAACAATACCATTTTCCCCACTTATTTTTGTCATAGATGCTACCATGCTTTCATTAGCTTCTTCAATTCCACCTCTCCAATATACTTCAGGGTCTTGACGGGAATCAACAGCAGCAACAATAATGTCAGCTGTATATTCCTGTCCCGAAAAAACTAATCGGCTTTCTGGTATTACTTTAGCTTCAACTTTATCAATTTTATATGAATCAGCATCAACGGAACCCATTAAATAGTTTAACATATCAAATTCAGCATTACGTACTTCACCAATAATTTTATCTAATAAAGGAATAGCAGCAACTAATACTGTATGGTTGAAGTTATGAGATTCCCATTCTTCAATATCTCCATCATTATTTTTACCAGGGCTTGTTTCTAATCCTATTTTAGTTGAAAATTCTTTTTGTTGTTCTGGTTTAACAAATTTCAATAGAATCTCTTTATACTGTTTAATTTTTACTTTAAGCTCTTTAGCTTTACCATTACCTTCGCCAGTTCCATTTGTTCCCATAAAGAATAATGTAGGTCCACTATAATCAGCTTTTTTATTTAGATCTCGCCACGAAGTCATTTTTCTTACCTCATCAATGGTTTTTCCTTCGATAGTGCAAATTAAATCTAATTTAGTTTTATTTATAAAATCTGCTATTTCTTTACTTGATTTTTGAATTTCCATAGCACTCTTATAAACATTACCATATTTATCAGGCTCACTTGAATTAGCTTTTGCTAATTGCGAATAAGTTTGCTCTACTTTACTTTCAAAATTCAAGGTTGTTTTTACCATTGTTTCGTCAACCGTAATAAAGGCATCAAGAATATTTTTCGATACATTTAATGCCAGCAAAGCTGTAAGCACTAAATACATCATACCAATCATTCTCTGCCTAGGGGTTTCTGGACAATTTGAAGCTCCCATAACTTATAGTTTTCTTTTTAATTTAAAAAATTTATTTATCTATTTATTAACGGTTAACATTCATTGCAGTTAACATATTGCCATATACATTATTCAACATTGCAACATTCTTTGTTAATATATCAACTTGCTCTTTGTATTTAAGTGTGTTTTCAACCGATTCGTTCAAACTTTCAGTTACCTTATTTATTTGCCCTTGAATGGTATTTGTTAAAGTAGAATATTCTTGAGAATCTTGAAGTTGGAGTTCATATATTGCATTAATTGCTGATAAATTATTTGAAAGCTTTTGTAATTGTGAGTTATATGAATTACCATCAGCTTGAATTGAATTTATAGTTGTTTCATAAACACCAGCTAATTGACCAACAGCACCGGCTGCACGGCTAACATTTGCTAAATATTCTTCAGATACATTCATGTCTTTAGTTAATGCGTCTGCAGTTCTATCATAGCTTGAAACCAAATTACGAACAGATTCACTTGCTTTTGATAAGTTTGAAACATAGCCATCAGTTGCATTAGCAGCATCAGATACACCAGCTAATTTATTTGCATTTTCGCCTAAATTTCTCATACCACTTGCAAGACTTTCGATAAGTTCTGGTCCTACTTTAGCTTCAATAAGCATATTGTCTAATTGTTGTGTAGTGGTTAAGTGTTTTTGGTTTTTTCTGGAAGACTTTGATATATCTTCTGAATCCTCACCCATTTTTAGTTCAGGATAAACAATAGCCCAATTATACTCTACGTGCAAAGGTTCAAATGCTGAAAATGAAAAAATAATTGATTCGGTTATCATACCAACCATAAGCATTTCATTTGCTCCAGGCCAAGCTAAAATTTTAAATAAAGCACCAAGAATTACAATAGCTGCACCTAAACCGTATAATTTTGCCATAAAATTTTTGTACCCTTTACTTCTAACAATCTCATTTAATCCCATAATAATCTGTTTTTTGTGTGAATGATTTATTTTATTTATTTAATTTATTTTTTAATATACATTTGATGAAGCATTCAAATTATCGCCTTTTTGACGACCTAAATAGCTTTGTACGCAACGGAACCCAACATAACACTTACCAGTATCTTGGTATTCATAAGAGCGAGTAGAAACCTGCAAAAAATATCCTACATCTTTCCATGACCCACCACGAATAACTTTTCGTTTTTTTGTAATTGGATCGCTACCTACTGCATCATAAGTGTATTGCATACTCATATCGTGAGCAAAATTATATGATGATTCATCGTAAGCATCTTCGCACCATTCTGAAACATTTCCAGCCATATCATAAAGACCATAATCATTTGGAGCATAATGTCCTACAACTACTGTAGTAATTCCACCATCATCTGTATAACTTCCTCTTTGTGGTTTAAAATTAGCTAAGAAACATCCATTTGGATTTCTAGTATAAGGACCGCCCCAAGGGTATGGACTAAGTGCAAAAGAGCCTCTTGCTGCCCACTCCCATTCTGATTCATTTGGTAAGCGGAAATCATTTTCAAACATCCAATTATCATTTGTTGCAATATAATTGTTTCTTAACTGAGTTCTCCAATTACAAAATGCTCTTGCTTGTCGCCAACTAACACCAACAACAGGGTAGTTATCAAAAGCTGAATGATAAAAGTAATTATCAGTATTTGGGTCGTTAAATGAATATGTAAAATCGTGTATCCAAGATAATGTATCAGGATATATATTTACAATTTCATGTCTAAGAAATGCTTTTTTACCTTTATTATATCCCGTAGGACGATTTGAGTATAGCCCTTTAAATCTTGTGTTTTTATCATTTACGTCAAATTCTTTAAATGCTCCGCCCATCGCTTCTCTTTCTCCAGCGTAGTCTTCAATTTTTCCTTTAAAGTTACGTTTGTCAATCCACCAATATTCGTAATCTAATATTTGAGTATTTAATTCTACTTGGCGATAGTGGTAAAAACGTTCATCAGTAATTTTAGCAAATAGTGGGGCAAGTGCATTTCTATATTCTTCAATATCAGAATCCCATTCTATTTCTTCATCCCAATTAATATAATTAGGTTGAATTACTTCACCTTTGTTTTCTCCATCTTCATGTTTTAAAAAATGGTTGTTTTCAGCATCTTCTAGAGCTTTTCCTAAAAGACAATGAGCGATAGAGTCTCTAACCCATTCAACAAATTGACGATATTCGTTGTTTGTAATTTCTGTTTCATCCATATAAAATGAAGGAACAGTTACTGTTTTCGACTCATGAACTAATGCAAACGGAGCATCTTGATCACTAACTCCCATTTGATAGCTCCCATTTGGAATATAAACCATACCAAAAGGGTCTTCTGAATAATACACAGGTCTGTCTTCAACGCCTGTTAGCTCTCCATTACCTGAATTTCTACATCCAGTAACAAATGCGAATACTATTACAATGATTAATAACTTCTTCATACTTGTTCTTGTTTTGATTTATTGTAAAACGTATCTATTTTTTATTTTATTGTTCAACTATTAATTTTACTAATTTTAATTGCCTAATAGCAAGGTGTTTTTATATCCAAAAACAACAGGTGTTTTTGTAATTTTAAAACAATATTTTACCATTATTTCATGACTTCCGAAACTTCTACCTTCTCTTCCAATTTTTGATGTAGAAATATCATAAGAATATCCAATTTTCAAACCTTTCATAGAACCTGTTGTAAATGGATTTGCACCCAATACAATACTTACAGCATCTTGCACTCTATAATTTAAACCGCCCCAAAATCTATTATTCCATTTTGCGATAGCAGAAACATCATATTGTGCTGATGCAAAATCGGTTTTTATTAATAATGATGGTTCAAAAACTAAATTTGGATTTTCGGGATAAATCCATTCATATCCTCCAGTTATAAAATAATGACGTTTCAATTTAACTCCTATATTGGAACTTGATTCTAATAATTGAGTAGATGAAATACCTGCATAATATAAGTTTGGAACTTTATAGAATAAACCAAAAGACATATCGGTAAACATATCTGATACTTTTCCTTTGCCAACTAATAATGGATCGCTATCTTCATTTGGAACAAATTTTGTAAAATCAATAGTTTTGTTCAAAAAACCAACTTGCGCACCTATGCCTAAAACTCCACCATCTCTGCCAATAGGTAAACGAAACGAATATCCAAGTTTTACATTTATATTATCTTCGTATCCGAGTTTGTCTTTTAATATAGAAATACCAACGCCACCTCTTAAAAGCGAAATTGGAGCATCCATCATAAATAAAATATCTTGAGGAGAAGTAGAAGTGCCGTTTTGATCTTTAAAGCCAGCCCATTGTTGGCGTAAAATTGTGCTAGCACATATAGCATCATTACTTCCAGCATAACCAGGGTTAATTGGAAGTATTGCATAAGGATGTTGTGTGTATTGTGCTTCTTGCTGAGCAAACACGTTAAATCCAGCTATTGTTAATAAAATCAAACCTAATATTCTCTTCATAGTATAAAACTATCTTTTTAGTTTGCTAAAGTAGTATTTATTTTTAATATAATAACATTTTATTGTTAATAATATTTTCAATTTTGTATTTACTTAATTATAAATCAACGTAATATAATTATCAATAAATACAATAATAAATATTTTAATATAACTAATTTAACGATATTATTAATTTTTGGTTTCGTTTTTAATTGTCAAATATAAGAACAATATTTTTTTTAAACAGCAATTTTTTAATATTAAATTTCAATATTTGTAATTTATAATATATATATTATTGCAAATAAGTTTTGTATTATATTGAATAATAAGCTATATGCATATATAGATAGAAATATTCTAAATAATAAATATTTATATTTTAGCATCAATTTTTTATTTTGGATTTTATTAAATAATATTTTTGGATTTTTAAAGATAATTTATAAAAACAATGTTTTAATAAAACAAACAAATACATATTGTTTATAATATAATGTCAAAATCCAGATGTTTCTATTTCTACTTTACTAAATTAATTATTTTTAATGGCAGAGACATTTTTATGTTTATAGAAATTGATTGTCCAGGTTAATGTTCGACTTCATCGGGGGGTCGAATATGTTTAGATTTATTCATTATTTATAAATATTTGAACCCTATGGGTTCAGTATTTTATGCTAATTTTTTAAACATGGTAAAGAAGAACTAATAACTATAAACAAATTTTGTATTTTTGTAATTAAAATTTTAAAATATTAATTTTATGAAAAATAAAAATGTAAAATCAATAATAAATGAGTATTTGTTATTACTAATAGGCACATTTATTATGGCTGTTGGGTTTGTATATTTTATTTCACCGTTTAAACTTGCGCCAGGTGGTGTATATGGTATTGCAATAACAATTCATCATTTAACAAAGGGTGTTTTTGATTTTTTCCCAGATGGATTACCAATTGGTATGGTAGCATTATCTATGGATATTCCACTATGTATTATAGGTTCTATAATATTAGGACCAAAATTTGGTTTAAAAACAGTTATTGGCTTTGTTTCACTTGCAGTTTTTACCGATTTATTAGAGTCTTCATGGGGTAGTCAGCCTTTAGTAAGCGATGATCCTTTTTTATCGGCAGTTTTTGGCGGAGTAATTTTGGGAATTGGGCTTGGTTTGGTTTTTAAAACTAAGGCTACTTCGGGTGGAACAGATATAGTTGCAATGATTATTTCAAAATATACTCAATTTCCAATTGGTACAACATTAATAGTTGTTGACTCGTTGGTTGTTTTAGTAAGTTTGTTTGCTTATAATAGTTGGATAATTCCTTTATATTCGTGGATTGTGATTTATATTACAGGGAAAGTAATTGATAAAGTAATTCAAGGTATTAGTACTGATAAATCGGTTTATATAATTTCGGATAAACATGAAGAAATTAGAAATGTAATTCTTTTAAATTTAGAAAGAGGCGGTACATACTTGAATGGTGAAGGAATGTATAATGGTGCTTCAAAAAAAATAATTTATTCGATAGTTGACAGGAAGCAGCTTCCTCAACTAATAGAAAGCGTTCATAAAATTGACCCAGAAGCTTTTATGTCTGTTTTAGAAGGCAGCCAAACTTTAGGCAATGGTTTTAAATCGTTGCACGAAGCAGCTAAAAATTAGAAAAATAATATATTTCAAAGTATTTTATTTTAAAAATTCAATTTATATTTAAGAGTTTACTATTTTTGCCAATTAAAATAAAAAATAATTATGTCGATCATTGTTAACAATATTACTAAAATTTACGGAAAACAAAAAGCATTAGATAATGTAAGTTTCGAAGTTAAAAAAGGTGAAGTAGTAGGACTTTTAGGTCCTAATGGAGCTGGCAAATCAACTATGATGAAAATACTTACATGTTTTATTCCTCAAAATGCTGGCGATGCAAATGTTTGTGGTTTTGATGTTATTGAAAACCCCCTTGAAGTAAGAAAAAGAGTTGGTTATTTGCCCGAAAATAATCCTTTATATATAGATATGTATGTTGAGGAGTATCTTAAATTTATTGCAGGTATTCATAAATTAGGAAAAAACAGTAATTCAAGGATTAAAGAGATGATTGAAATTACTGGACTAACTACCGAAAAATCAAAAAAAATTGGTGCTTTATCAAAAGGTTTTCGCCAAAGAGTTGGGCTTGCTCAAGCAATGATTCATAATCCTGAAGTTTTAATCCTTGATGAACCTACATCGGGTTTAGACCCAAATCAATTGATTGATATTAGAAATTTAATTATTGAATTTGGTAAAGAAAAAACAATATTGCTTTCAACTCATATAATGCAAGAGGTTGAAGCTGTTTGCAATAAAGTAATAATTATTAATGAAGGAATTATTGTTGCTGATGATAAAACATCAAATTTACATCAATTGCAAACTGGGAAAGAATATATATTTGTTGAATTTGAACAAACAATAAATCCAAATTTATTAAAAACAATATCAGGCGTTTTAAATGTAATTTCGGTAACTCCAAATCAGTTTAAAATAGAAGTAAATACTTCAAAAGACTTACGTTCCGACATCTTTCAATTTGCAGTACAAAATAACCTAACAGTACTTTCGATGAATAAAGTTGAGCATGGATTAGAAGAAATTTTTAGAAATTTGACAAAAAAGTAATTTAATTGCATTTCTATTAAAAATAATATTTGTAACTTTGCAATGTTAATTCGTGGAAAAATTTGATTGATTGCAACCACAAAAAAAAATGCTAAAACAATTTTTGGCTAAATTCAATCATTTTTCCCATTTATTAGTAATAATTTTTAAATAATAAATAAAATGGGATATCTATTTACATCAGAATCAGTTTCAGAAGGTCATCCAGATAAAGTGAGTGATCAAATTTCGGACGCATTATTAGACGAATTTTTGCGTTGGGATACAGAATCAAAAGTAGCATGCGAAACTCTTGTTACTACTGGATTAGTAGTTTGTGCAGGTGAAGTAAAAACTCAAGGCTATATACATATTGACGAAGTAGCTCGCCGAGTAGTTAAAAAAATTGGCTATACTAAAGCCGAATATCGTTTCGATTGCGATTCGTGTGCAGTAATTTCAGCAATTCACGAACAATCGTCGGATATTAATCAAGGTGTTGAACGTACAGAAATTGAAAATCAGGGAGCTGGCGACCAAGGAATGATGTTTGGTTATGCTTGCAAAGAAATGGCTAACTATATGCCAATTTCAATTGATCTTTCACATAGGTTTCTGCAAGAATTAGCAGAAATTCGTAGAGAAGGAAAACGAATGAAATATTTACGTCCTGATGCTAAATCGCAAGTTACAATTGAATATGATGACAAAGGAAAACCAAAAAGAATTGATACAATTGTAATATCTACTCAGCACGATGATTTTGCCGAAGAGAGTAAAATGTTAGCTCAAATTGAAGCTGATGTTCGCAATGTATTAATACCAAGAGTGAAAAAAACTTGCACAGAAAATGAAAAACGTTTATTTAAAGGTGATTTCAAGTTGTTTGTAAATCC
>CAZRCF010000123.1:0-8449 GCA_964598505.1 uncultured Lentimicrobiaceae bacterium
ATCAAGTTTACTGTTCCTTTTCTCCATTGATAGGTAAGACCTGAGCCAGTTGCAGATACAGAAAAACTTACTGAGTTTCCGGCACATGCTGTTTGATTTATTGGTTCTGTAATAATTATTGGTGCTGTACCAGTGGTTAATGAAACAAATATAGAAGTATCATTTGGTAGCACCGAGCCACTAACTATAACATTATAATTTGCAGCAACATCTGAAATATTTGCAGGATTAATTATAAGTGTAGAAGAATTTGCACCCGAAATATTTCCTCCATTGATTAAGTCAACATTTCCTTTTCTCCATTGATAGGTAAGACCTGTTCCGGTTGCAATTACTGTAAAACTAACCGAATCTCCAGAGCATACAGTTTTATTAGAAGGTTCTATAACAATGATAGGAGCCGTATTAACTCCACAGCCGGGTGGCATTATGGCAGTTATGGCTGAACTATTTAAAGCACCAACAGTTGTAAGTGCTCTACCATCAAGTGTAACACCTGTATTTAAGTTCATGGCACCATTGTTACAAATTATTGTTCCTACAAATTCCGAATAGTCATTTATGCTCACAGCACCATTAACTAACCAAAATACATTTTCCTTTTTAGTTCCGTTAATCAATTTTACTTTTGAATATGTGCTTGTAGAAAGTGCTCCATATATTTTTATAACAAAAACAGCATTAACATTCCCTTCTGCATTCAAAAATAGAGTATCTGTAAAGGTTACAGATCCATTCATAAGGTATGTATGCGGTGTAAGAACCAAATTGTTCCCAAACTGTGGAGGATATAACAACTCAATATCATAAGGAAGAGCATTTATATACGTATATGCATTCAACAAATCTGCTGCTGCTTGAACTGTAGAGCCATCTGGTATTGGGTGAATTAATCCGGTAACAAATAAAGGATTAAATCCTGTAGTTAAGCCATTATTTGTTCCAACATCACCTGTAACATAAGTTATACCAACATTTGTTACCGGACCGTTAGAAGAAAATAATGTATAGCAAGCAACCGATGAAAGTGCAGGAGCTATTGGTCCTGTAAGATAAGGACTTCCACATCCGATAGGTGTATATGCCAGTACTCCGTTAACAGTAACAGAACCAGCTGTAGAAAGTATTCTTCCCTCAAGTGTGCAGCCACTGTTCATGTCAATTGCTGAATTGTTTGCAATTACAGTTCCCCTCATGGTAGTTCCCGAAGCCATGCTTATCAAGCCTTCCACTTTCCAATAAACATTACAAGCCTGTGCACCATTAATTAATATAATTTTTGAACTTGCTGCTGTTGAAAGTGGTCCTTGAATTTTAAAAATAAATACAGCATTTGCATTGCCTTGAGCATTTAAGGTTAGGTTTGAATTTAAAGTTGATGCACCGGTTATAGAGTAAACTCCTTCAATAAGAGTGTCCCCATTTCCAAGCAAAGGTGCAGGAAAGTATGCAGGAACTAAGGCATTTAAATAATTATAAGCAATCAGTAAATCTGTTGCACATTGTGCACTTTTGGGGTCACCGGTGTATGTCATTACACCATTCACATTCCCAAAACCTGTAACGGCACCATTATTTGTGCCTACATTACCTGTAAGTTGCGAAATCCCAGTATTACCAACTGCTCCCACAGTGGTAAAAATGACAAAATCTGCAGCCGTTCCAAGATTAGGTGTTTGTGCTTTAATTAATGTTGGGATTAAGAACAGTATAACTGTTATTAATCCATTAAGTAGTCTTGTTTTCATTATTTTTATTTTTTAAGTGAATATTATTTTCACTTTACAAAGGTATTGCCCACAGGTAGTTAAAGTATTACACAATTTATATAATTACTTACATCATTCACACATATAAATTTAAAAGCCAAATAATAACTAAGTCCAATACATTTTTGCATTGGACTTAGTTTTTTTAGTAAATTATTATTCTAAAATCAGTTTATATGATTTGATAAATCCATATTACACATAAGAAAAAATATTAGCACAATTAATATGAAATTTATTACCACGATAGCGTTAAGACCGACCTCAGCAAAAAAGCGTAAAGAAAAAGAAAGCATTTTTACGTTTAAAGCGAGGCGGGTGCTATGATGCTAATAGATTACAAACTATATAATCCGTCACGCTAATTAATATTACATAAACACCCTTTATTGCTTGTCTCGCTTAGTAAAAATGTTTGCTTTTTTAGCTTTTTTGGTGCAGTCTTGAACTTTTGTTTTACTTTTACTCGTTAAATTATTGTTTTTATTCATTTGTACTCGTTACTCACTTTGTTCGTGGTGTTTCAAGACAAAAGTAAAGGAAGAAACACTACTTTGTCATTCTGAGCCTTAGCGAAGAATCTCTTATGAAATAGATACTTCACTGCGTTCAGTATGACAAAGGTTATATTTTTGTCAGAGTGGGCAGGCATTCGTAATTTCTTGAACTTTTTGTTACTTTTTGTTTCAAGACAAAAAGTAAGACAACAAAACTCTTTATTATTTACTATTTAATAATATTATGTAATCCTTTATTCTCAGGCATTACAATAGATTTTTTTCTAATGCTACGTATTAGATTTAATGCAAAAATAATTCTTTTTTCCTAATTGCGTAATTTGGGATAAATTTTGTTTTTTACAGATATTCATAAAAAATATCCTTATAAATTTATTGTTTCACAATAGTATTGCCCTCCATTGTAATACCACCGGTTCTGGCTAAACATCTGCCATCAAGAGTTGCTCCGGTATTTAAAGTTATTGATTGCATTGCCAAAACAGTTCCTTTAAAAACTGATGTTGTTCCAAAAGTCGCCGAACTGCCTACTTGCCAGAAAATATTTGATGCTTTAGCTCCTCCGCTAAGGATAACTTTTCTTCCGGATGTTGTGGTAAGTGTTGATGCAATTTGAATAATAAATAAAGCATCTGCATTTCCCAAAGCATCAAAAGTTAAATCACCCGATGATATTGCCAATGATGAGGTTGACTTATATAATCCCGGTGTAAGTGTTAGTCCTCCAATATTACCTGATAATATTACAATATCTGTACAAGTTCGTCCTGCAATATCATTATATGCAACTGTTAAATCAAGTTTTGCTTGGTTAGATATTGTATCGTTAATGTGTTGCGTGCCAATTAAAATACCTGGGGGAAATCCTCCTATCGAAGAGCCTGGACTTAATCCAAGATCGCCAGTAATTGTAGTTGCACCAGTATTGGTAATTGCCGATCCGGCAAGAATTGCAAAGTTAGCAGAACCACCAAGTGCTATTGTTGCTTGAACTGTAGTTTGAACAGGAATTACAATTGGATTTACTGTTATTGCTTCCGCTTCATCTTTCTTACATCCAACAAATATTATAATTGCTACTAATGATGTAACTAATAGGGCTGGTATTAATTTTTTAATTTTCATTTTTTTTAATTTTATTGTGAATTAATTTATTCACAACAAAGGTATATATGCTAAATGTGTAAAGTATTATATAATTAATGTAAAGATTTACATTATTCACATATTTTCAACCTGTTATGCGAAGTTTGTAGCTTTGACAAAGGTAACACAAACAAAAAAGTGCGAAGTTCCTAAAAACTTCGCACAACGATACAAAGCTGAAGTTTACAGTGGTGTGAGAGATTCCCCTTGCCAGCTAATTACTGGTAGGGCGGTCTACTCGATTAGCACTATTTATTCTTTCTGTGCTCATTCACCAACTCTGTTATCATTGTCCACCAAATTGATTTTTCATGCACCTTGTCTCCTGTCATTTCTGAATTAGATAGTGATTCAATGTAATAATTGTCTTTAAGTTTTAACTGAATAAAGAAAGTCAGGTCAGTACTAATCCAAGTGTTTGGAGCAGGGTTTGTTTTAATTTCTGGAATATCGGTTTTAAAAAAGTAATTGAGAATTTCACTCAAATTGATTTCCTCCACCTTACTATGAATTATTTTATTGTCCTTTCTTTCAAAAATCTTCAATTTTCCCATTGAATTGTCAAGCCACAAAACCGCTGTATATTTTGAATTACCAAGCCCGTGATTGTTGTAAAATGATTTGATTAGAAGTATTGTATCTATTCCTTTTGCTATAAGGTCGCAGGCAAAAGTTTCGGACAATTTGTCAATTTCATGTTTTCCTGCTTCAAAATAGCTTTTTTGAAAGTAAGAGGTCTTAAATGGACAACCTTGGGAATAAATGGCATTTTTAATCGAGTCTCTTAACTCAACTATTCTTACATGTTCTCCATAGCTCAAACTATCTTTTTCAATTATAAATCCACAACCAATCACAACAAAATGTTCTCTGATTTGAATAATGTAAATAATATTGTCAATTCCAGTTCTGTCGTTCAGAATTGGTGAAGCAAAATGAATTACTCCTAATTCTCCGTCAATTGGTTTATAACTTCCATCACATTTCAGTTTTAATGAATCTGGTGCCCAATTGAAAGATTTACTTTGACTAAAACCCGAATATTGACCACCTTCCGACCATATTTTTACTGTGTCTCCAATAAACTGGTCTGTGTCCTCATAATAGCAATACTTGCCACGATAAATTTCCCACGGGTCAACTTTCATTTGTCCGAAGCAAATGTTAGAAGTCAAAATGAGTATGGTCAATATTTTTGTTGTCTGTTTCATTTTAATTAGCGCTAACTAGTTTATATATACACCTTTTTACCTTACAAGGTGTATAAAGCTACCCAAAAACGGCATGCTTTGTGCACCTTTTTTAATATTTTAGGTGAATAATATTTCCTGCAAATATAAAACATAAATTATAATAAATTTTACAATTGTATGTACTTTGAAAAAATAAAAAAATATGTGCAATTGAAGTTGTAATACCAAAGTGAAATTGTAGTTTAAATTGGTACACGGTAGCCGGTAAATGGTGGCTGGTGAAACCAACTAATACATCTAAAATAACTAAAAAACAGTGTGAGCCACGAAATTACGCGAGGCGGGCTTTATAAGGAAAAAGGAAAAAGTGAAAAGGAAAAAGTTGAAAACCAAATTATTAAATCATAGGTTTTAAAACCGACCTCAGCAAAATAAGCAGTTGTGCGAAGTTTCCGAACTTCGCATAACAGGGTAAAGGAAGAAACACTACTTTGTCATTCTGAGCCTTAGCGAAGAATCTCTTATGAAATAGATACTTCACTACGTTCAGTATGACAAAGGTTATATTTTTGGCAGAGTGGGCAGGTATTCGTAATTTCTTGAACTTTTTGTTACTTTTTGTTTCAAGACAAAAAGTAAAGGAAGAAAATAAAAATAATTTATTGAATTAATTTATAATTCAATATGTATAATCGACAAAACGAAATGTGCACTTTTTATAAAACCAAAAGTACACATTTTTTCACACACAACAAAAATTTAATAGTTCGTTGTCAAGACTTCAATCTTTCTTTTTTGTTTCTTTGAGGCAGAACAACGCATTTCAATCTGTCGTGTTTGCCAACCATGCTTTTGAATATATTTGTCGAGTATATCGCTGGGAAAACTTGATAGACAAAACTTACCTTTGATTTGGCTAAGTGTGTATAGCAGTTTGTCATAGTCGTCTTCACTATATCCATCGTAATGACCTTGACAACTATTTATATAAGGAGGATCTACGTAGAAAAATGCTTTTTCAAAATCTCTCGAACGAATTATATAATTAGCATCGGCACATTCAATTTGAACGTTTTGCAACCGAATAGCTAAATCTTCGGTAAATGCCTCTTTTTTATTTTTAACTTTCAGTGATATTTTGTTATCTGTTCGCTCATATCCCCAACTTCCTGTCAATATACTATTAATTGATTGATTAGCAAGCAGCCATACAGCCCATGCCCTTTTAATTTCGTTGAACATGTGTGGATTGTTAAATACAACCCAAGCATCGTTGTGTTGCAATCTGCTATGTAAAGTTATTCTAACCATTTTTTCAAGACTGACAAAATCATCTTGAACGACTTTGTAGAAATTGATTACCTCTTTATTGGTGTCGTTAATTACTTCTACCTTGCTTGGTCCCTTACCAAAAAAGACAGCTGCACCACCGCAAAAAGGCTCACAATACAGGTCATGTTCGGGGATTAATTCTAAAATTGTTTTGCACAATTGTTGTTTTCCGCCATAATAAGTTAGAGGCGGTCTTAGTAATACTTTAATTTTTTTCTCCATTTTTTGTTTGTTTTTTAATTAATAATATATAATTTTGTATTTCTACCACTGTTATTTAAATAATAGGTGCGGACACACCTCAAAGGTATTTAGCCTCTGCTTGGTGTGTCCGCACCTTAATTATGTCAACGATTGGTAGTTGTTGACTTAAAGTAGGGGCTTTTATTCCCTATGCCACATAATACTCAAAAGATAAATATAAAACATCTCCCTCTACAATAGTTACATTTGGGTACTGAGCATCTATATAAACATTACGAGTTGCTTTATCAACATAACATGGTAACATAAAAGCTCCGTTAGAACCTGAGCGAACATACACTGTGAAATAGAATCTTTCCAAACTATAAGGAACAGCTAATGATAAATTTGCTGGCAATGTAAACAATAATATATTTTGATTGATAGGAAGTTGAGTTGCTGTTCGTGTTAATTTTACACTCACATTTAATTTGCCAAATTGATTTACATGGCACAAAGCCAAACTACCACCACTTGAAAAACCTGTAGCAAATGTTGATAAATATCCCACTCCTTCAGCTATTTCCGACCTTCTACTTGCAATATCTGCACGTTTTAAATCACTGAACACATAGCTGCCGGCATTATCAAACATAGCATATTTGCGATTAATTACTGTTGAAAATGGTTGCCCATATTCGTCATCACCACTTATTGTATTATTTTCGGTTACTATTTTAAAGTTAGCCAAAGTCGCACCTCCTACAAAAGGAATAAGTTCGTTTAAGAGCAGAATAACTCCATCGGTTCTTGAAGTGTTATCGCCTAACAAACCAGCAACAATATACATTGGATTGTTGCCTGGCTCATCACTTTCACTATAACCTCTTTCTGGCTGATTATTTGTTCTACTTCTACTCACCAATGCACTGTGAAGCATTGTATAAGCATCTTGCATCGATGTAATAACCTCTTTGGTTACTGCCATACTATTACCTGTTGTAATTTTGTCCATTTTTTTATATTGTTAAATTTAAAAATATAGTATTAAAAATCCTTTTCCTGCTAATTTATATTGCGAGGTTAGCCCCCTTACGATGCCCTCTAATGATGATAGTTCTGTTGGAACATATACAATAAACTTATTGTAATTATTGCCATATAAACTGCTTGATCGTAATATTTTTTGACCTAATATAATTGGTTTGTCCGATAAAGTTGGGTATGCAATAATCCAGGGTATTGATGGCACATCTTCAATATAAATTCTGCGTTCCACGTTATCAAAATTATCATTAAGCAACTTTTGCAAATAGCATGTTTGTGCATTGTATGTCATTTTTTTTGATGTAGCCAACATAAAACTATCAAAAACAGCATATAAAGTTTTTAATGGAAATACTAAAACTTCAACAAATGCCGAAAATATTGGTTGCTGTGCAAAAAAACTTGTATTTTGCTGTTTGGCAAATTCGTTTATATTCATTTTGTGTATGGTATATAATTTATATCACTATCGGATACCGATAGTATCATGTAGCCGGCAAAAGCAGTATAAATTCCATCTATAGTATTAAATTCGTAAGCAGCATATTTATATGCTGAGCTTTTAAGTTCAACCACCGAAACACCTTCAATTAATTGAATGGCATCAACTAATTTCATATTACTGTAATTTTCTTTTGAAAATGATATTGAAGACAAATATGTATTTATTGCATCTAACACTGGAGTGTTGTTTGTGCCATCTATTCTACTTCCATCTGCTGCAATTACTAATGGGTTGTAGTAAATATCCAACCCTACTTTTAACACATCACCATCGTCGCTTATTATCACTATATTAACTCCAGCGGGCTTTATTCTTTTATAATATTCCGTTAAACCTTCAACCTCTAATGTAGATAATTTAATCATGTTGCCGGAACTTCCTTTGGCAACTTTAATGTTAACACGTCCATCTTCAAGGTCTTCGGCTGTGGCAAATTTAACAATGCGTTCCTCCTCAATTTGTTCGTCAGTTAAAGAGCTGTTATTGTAATATTCGCTTTCAAATATAAGTTCTCTGCCATGCTGATAAAGCAATGCTTTATTGATATACCAATTTATTCTACCATAGCGTTCGTTATCAATAAGATTGGTTATATATATTTTAAAAGCATCAAAATACTTATATATTGTTGATGTTACTGATGCAACTATGTATGCAAATATTCCATAACGCTTGGTTTGGCTGTTATTATTTAACAAGCTTAATGTAGGTTGATTTGCTTTCTCTTGCATTATTAAAGCGAAAATTTCCTCTGTT
>CAZRCF010000124.1:0-8352 GCA_964598505.1 uncultured Lentimicrobiaceae bacterium
TATCCAAATCCTTTAAGATAAACTTGAGAAATAATATGTTGATTCTCTTTCACCATTTTATTATCGACAACTATTTATATATAATATAATCAATTCAAAAAAACTTTTATACATCTGAATTATTATATTGTGAATCTTTTTTGTTATATATAGTTCTTTTTATTTTGTTCAAAGTTAAAGGATTATTTTTATTAAAAAACTTTTTTGTTTCATTTTTTTAATAAAATATTTAAAAACATAAACAAAAAAACGATATTAATTCCTGACCTCGAAGAGGTCATAAGTTTATAGAAAAAATTGATAAAAGCAAATTCTATAATTACTTCAAGAATGACTCAAAATTTCCTGATGTTATAACATTAAATGTATAATTATTGTATGCGTTTGTAAAGGTTTTAGTAATTTTAGCTTTTTCGCCATCTTTCCATTTGAATTCATAAGCATTAAGTATTCCCTCAAACTCTTCAATATAATCAATTTCTTGTTGTTCTTTGGTTCTCCAAAAATATCGATTCATGTATATATTGTTATATTCTGCGTGTTTCATACGTTCGCTTATTATGAAGTTTTCCCATAATGCTCCTACATCATTTCTTAACCCTATTGGATTAAATTGATTAATAATCGAATTTCGTAACCCATTATCGTAAAAGTATATTTTTCGAGATTTTTTCAATTCGTTTCTTAAATTTCTACTAAGAGAACTTAGTCGAAAAACTATAAAAGCTCTTTCGAGAAGCAAAATGTACTTTTCAACAGTTTCGTTATCCATACCGCAAATTCTCCCTAATTCATTATTCGAAACTTCACTCCCAACATGGTAAGCTAATGCTTGAACAAGTTTTTCCATTTTTTGAGGTTTTTGTATGCGTTCCCAAGTTAAAATGTCTTTATATAAATAGCTATTTGCAATAGTTTTTAAAATCGGGATTTCATCTCCTTTATTATTCACCACATCGGGATAATAACCAAAAATCATTCTATGCTCTAATAATCGGCGTTCTTCAACTATCCCATGATAATTTACCATTTCGTTATACGAGAATGGAAATAACATAAATTCCCACTTTCTTCCTGTAAGCGGTTCGTTAATTTTATTTGCTAATTCAAACGAAGATGAGCCTGTAGCAATTACTTTAACGTCTTTTATATTATCAGTAATTAATTTTATACACAAACCTATGTTTTTTATTCTTTGAGCTTCGTCTATAATCAAAATTTTATTTTTGCCGATAACCGAATTTAAACTTGTTGAAGTAGCTGTTTCGAGAAGTGAACGCAAATCAGGTTCGTCGCCATTCCACCACAAAACACTCTCTTTATTATCAAATAATTGATGAAGCAGAGTTGTTTTACCAATCTGGCGAGGTCCATATAAAATAATTGCTTTTGAATCTTGAAGACGCAATTCAATATTTTTTTCTAAACTTCTTTTTATCATAAATTTCATTTTATAATGCAAATATACAACATTTTGCGAATATAACCGCAAAAAGAAGCAACTATTTGCGAAAATAACCGCAAATAGTTAAAAAACTATTATGTTATAGTCGTTTACAAACAAGTTGTATGATAATGAAATCTTTAATTAATAATACAAAAACGATTTTAATTCCTGACCTCCAAGAGGTCATAAGTTTATACAATAATTATAAATAAACATGCGCCCCCCCTTAGGGGTCGAACAAACGTGTTATTAAATTGGTTGCTATAAACATATAATCCGGTTGGGATTATCTTTTATGCAAAGTTTGCAACTAAATATTTTCGTACACTGAAGTTACAAACTTTAAAACAAAAAATAGCGAATTTCAGATATTTCGCAAAACAAAATTTGAAAAATATCATTGCTTTAAAAAGCATTAAACTTAAATTCAAATTATTTCATTAATTTTGAATCAAATTATACTTATGAAGCATTACTTATTGTCTATTTTTTTTATATTTGTTAGCATTTCTGCATTTACACAAAATATTGATATTGAGATATTAAAATCGATAAACTTAAATAGAAACATTAACTTAGATTCTTTTTTTATTTCAATTACAAATTCGGTTGCAATATTGATTTTTGTTTTACCAATTTCAATATTTATTTGGAACTATGTTAATCAAAAAAAACGCGAAAGTTTAAAAAAATTAATTTTTATTGCTTTTACACTATTAACATCTTCAATACTAATTACTGCATTAAAAATTATAATCAATCGCGAACGACCTTTTGTAACTTTTCCGTTTTTAGAAAAAATATCCGTTGGAGGCACACCTTCGTTCCCATCAGGTCATACAAGCGATGCTTTTACATTAGCATTAGTAATATCTTTAATGTATCCAAAATGGTATTTATTTACACCACTGTTTTTGTGGGCAGCTTTGGTTGGTTATTCGCGTATGTTTTGTGGTGTTCACTATCCAAGCGATGTTTTGGCAGGAATGATTTTAGCAATTATTATTGTCTATTCTTGTTATTTAATTTACAAAAAATACTTTAAGGAGTTAAAGAATAATAATTGATTTTTTTAAATTTTCAAAATATTAATCAGGAAAGTAATTATATATTTTACTGCGGTGTAAAAAACGGATAAAATCAATATTTTGATTTTCGAAAATAAAACCTATTCTATAATCGCCAACTCTAATTCTGTATGCGTTTTTAGTTCCTTTTAGTTTTTTACAATTTACAATATCGGTAATTGTGTTTAATTTATTGATATTTTCTATTACATCAGCAATTGAATTGAGAATTTTTTTGTCATTAATTTTTTCTAAATCTTTTTCAAACGATTTGTCAATTAAAACTTTCATTGTCTCAATTTTTCTATAAATTCTTTTGTGTCGACGTATTTTTTTGTACGACCAATTTTAATTGCGTTATACAAACCAATATCTTCTACCTCATCATCTGTAAGATATTTTACTGATATACCTATTTTTTTAGCTAAATCTGTTAGTAATTTCAAATTTGATTTTGAATCACTATTTAAAACAACTGCTTGCATATTATTAATAATTTAGAAATTTAACACAAAAATACAAAATCAATCAATTTCATTTTCGCCATCAATATTTGGAATATAGCTTACAATAACTTTATCAATCTTATTTCCGTCCATATCAACAATTTCAAAAGAATATTGATTGTAAACAAATTTTTCGCCTGTATTTGGAATTGCATGAAGTTGGTTCATTATAAAACCTGCAACAGTTGCATATTCGGCATCTTCGGGAATAAGTTCGGTTTGTAGTTGCTCGTTTAGGTCGGAAATTGTTGTAAATCCATCAACCAACATCGATTTATCTTCACGAATAACAATATCAGGTTCATCATCTTCGTCGATAGTTGGTAAATCGCCAAGAATACCTTCTGCTAAATCGTGCAGTGTAACAATTCCTTGAAAAGTTCCATACTCGTCAATAATATAGCCAAAATACTCTTTTTTCTCTTTAAACAGATTTAATAGTTTTATTGCCGATAGGTTTTCAGGAACAAAAATTGGTTCATACAAAATCTCTTTAATATCCTCATGAGTATATTCATCACGATTACATATTTCGAAAAAATCTTTATGATGCAATGAACCAATAATATTATCAATACTTCCATCACAAGCAGGGAACACATTATGAAAACTATCTCGCATAATTTCCGAAATTTTTTCAATAGGTTCGCTAATATCAATCCACTCAACATCGGTACGATGTGTCATAAAATGCTGAGCTCGCTTATCGTTAAAATTAAACACTTTATTGTGCATTTCTGTTTCGTCGCTATCCAAAACGCCTTCGTGTTGGGCAACTTTAATCATTATTTTTAATTCATCTTCTGTTATTGAATTTGAATTTGATGGTTTAATAAATAGTATTTTCAAAAATCCTTTTGTTGAAATAGTTAGCAACTTAACCAAAGGATAAAGAATAATTGAAAACATTTTGAAAAATGGGGCAACTTTAATTGCAATTTTTTCGGGATTGTTTAAAGCAATAGTTTTGGGCAGTAACTCTCCTATTACAATTGAAAAAAATGCAATACCTGTTATAATTATAAACAACGAAATAGTACCTGCAGTAGCGGGCGACATAAACTGTGCAAGAATTGGCGACAGGTATTTGCTAAAAGCAACTCCACCATAGGCTCCTGATATTATGCCAACTAAAGTAATCCCTACTTGAATTGCCGATAAGAAAACCTCTGGTTTTTCTAGTAATTTTAGTACTGAATTTGCTCCGCTGTTACCTTTTGAGGCTATTTCGTGTAATTTACTTCGTTTTGATGAAACCAATGCTATTTCTGATAATGAAAAAAATCCATTTATTAAAATTAGCAAAATGATTATTAATAGTTCTAACATTTATTATTTTAATATTTATTTTGCAAAATTAATGAAAAAAAAGTCGATTTTAACACATTTGATTAAAAAGTTATCATAAAATAGTGATTTTCAAATTATTTGTCTTCTCAATTCAGATTTCTGAATTCTGAATTCAGGCTTCATACTTCTATTTTTTTTGGAATTTAAGTAAATAAAAATTAAGTTTGTATAATATTTAATAATGATTGTAAATGCACTTAGAAAACGATTATAAAAGCTCGGAGCAAGCTATTTTGGCTGCAAAATTTATTAATCAAACATCAAAAAATATATTTCTTACTGGAAAAGCAGGAACTGGTAAAACTACATTTCTGAAAAACATTACACTTCATACTTTTAAAAAAACTGTTGTGGTTGCTCCTACCGGTATTGCTGCTATAAACGCTGGTGGAGTTACTATTCATTCATTTTTCCAATTGCCTTTTGGTAATTTTATTCCTGAAAAAATTGATAATATTGAATTTTTAGACTTTAAAATAAACGATCCGTTTTCTATTATCAAAAATCTTCAAATACGCGATAAAAAACGAAAACTAATACGAGAACTCGAATTGCTTATAATTGATGAAGTTAGTATGTTGCGTGCCGATTTATTAGATGCAATTGATTTAGTGTTAAAACATATTCGTAAAAAAACATATTTGCCTTTTGGTGGTGTGCAAGTGCTTTTTATCGGCGATTTGTATCAACTTCCGCCGGTAGTTAAAGATAGAGAATGGAATCTGTTAAAACGCTATTATAAAAGTATGTTTTTCTTCGATGCACGAATTTTATATCAAGAAAAGCCTTTATATATTGAGTTAGATAAAGTTTATCGTCAAGCGAATCCTGTTTTTATAGAATTACTAAATAATTTGCGAAACAATACAATTAATAATGAAGATGTTAAACTTTTAAATTCACATTACAAACCGGATTTTGAGCCGTCAAATGCTGATAATATTATAACTATTACCACACATAACTACAAAGCAGATGATATGAATGCTCGCTGCCTTGAACAAATTAATGCTGATGAGTATAAGTATAAAGCAATTATTAGCAATGATTTTCCCGAAAACCTTTATCCTATTGAAGAAGAACTTGTTTTAAAAGTTGATGCTCAAATTATGTTTATTAAAAATGATCCTTCTGGAGAAGGTTTGTTTTTTAATGGTAAAATTGGCAAAATATCAAATCTTACGATAGATGAAATTGAAGTTATACTTGAAGATAATGATATTCCTGTAAAGGTTGAAAGATATATTTGGGAAAATATTCGTTACCAAATAAACGAACAAACTAATGAAGTGGAAGAAAAAGTAATAGGAACTTTTTCGCATTATCCAATAAAACTTGCATGGGCAATTACTGTTCACAAAAGTCAAGGTTTAACGTTTGATAAAGCTGTAATCGATTTAGCCGATTCGTTTGCTACGGGGCAAGTATATGTAGCACTTTCAAGGCTTCGCTCTTTAGAAGGTTTAACTATTAAATCGAAAGTCAATTTTAAAGATTTATCGTTAAACGATCGCGTTGTTGATTATGGTGAAATAAAAAACGAACAAGGCGATATAAATAACTGCTTATCAATAGAATCTATTAATTACATTAAAGATTATATTATCGAAAGTTTTAGTTTAGATAGTGTTTACCGAGCAATTTTCGAACATGCAAATTCGTATAGTAAAGAGGAAGAGAAATCGAAAAAACAAAAATATTACCCATGGGCAAACCAACTTGAACCTGATTTTAAAGCAATTATGGAAGTTGCCGATAAATTTATAAAACAAATTGTATTTCTAACACAAAATCGCAATGAAAATAATATAAATTCGCTTAACGATAGAGTTATTGCGGCAAATAATTACTTTTCGCCATTAATAAAATCTATTTCCGACACTATTCTGAATCAAATTGAAACAGTAATTAACGAATCGAGGATTAAAACATATATTACAGAGTTATTTGAGTTGGAACAAATTGTTTACGAACAACTTAAAAGAATTAATAAGACGGTTTATTTTATGGATTGTATTATTAACAATATTGGAATGGATAAAAAAGCAATATTTTCAACCGAATATGATATTGCTCGAATTGAAAGGATAATAAAACTAAAACATTCAAAATTTGTGTATGAAGATGATGATAATAAAAATAAAACAAAGAAAAATAGAAAGAAAAAACCAATAAAAGAGAAAGACGAAAAGCACGAAGACCCAAAAATAAAATCTCATATATTAACATATAATCTTTTTACCGAAGGTAAAACTATTGACGAAATTGCAAAAGAGCGTGTAATGGCAAAAAGCACAATTGAAGGACATTTATTGCAATGCGTTTCGTTAGGATTAATAAAAGCAAATCAACTTATTTCCGATGAGCAAATAGAAGAAATTAGAAATATTGCAACATCAATAAACTCGCTTTTAACATCGGAAATAAGAGCAGAATTAGACGAAAAGTACTCATATCAAGAAATTAGAATTGCTTTGTTGGGATTTGAATTAATATCTGAATTTTAATAATAGAACTCTGATAACAACGATTGATCATATTATTTTAGTTTTTTACCACATAAGGCACATAAGGAACACAAAAGGAAGAGAAAAAGGCTTACAACTATTGATTAGGTATAAGTTAATAAGTTAATGAGGAAATCACTACAATCACTTAATATTTAAATTGACTTTAATTTTGACATACATACAATTATAAAAACACTTCTGATGTAAGAAAATCTACAAGATTTAAATGCTTTATTCCTTTAAATGTATTATTTATAGTGAATTCGTCCATAGAAATTACATATTTGGGATAATTATCATTAATTGCAGTTAAATTACCAAACTCTCGATTTATAACATTATCATCTGCAAGCAAGTATGTAACTTGTATATAGAGTTTCTCGGAATCTTTTTCGCAGATAAAATCAATTTCTTTTTCCTTATCCCATCCAACATAAACAGTATAATCAAGCATTTTTAAGTGTAAAAAAACAACATTCTCAATAACTTTATTTATATCTTGTTTTTTATAGCCTACTAAGATATTTCTCAGACCCAAATCTTCAAAATAATATTTTTCTCCTATTTCAAATATTTTTTTCCCATTAACATCAATTCTATTAGCTTTATAAGTAAAATATGCTTTTGTTAAGTATCCTAAATAATCAAGTACAAGATTTGTACTAACTGATACTTTTTGAGATTTTAAAAAATCGCTTATCTTTTTTGCAGAAACAATGCTACCTAAATTATCAGCAATATATTTTGATAAATTTTCCAAAAAACTTACATTGCGAATTTTATACCGAGAAATTACATCTTTAAATAAAATTGTAGAATAAATTCCTTTTAAATAATCTGTCCAAACATAATCATTATTAGATAAATTAATAAGACCAGGCAAGCCCCCATATTTCATGTATTTTTCGAGACTATTTTTATTATTTTCCAATTTGTGAAAAACCAAATATTCAATATATGATAATCCATAAACTTTTACCTCAATGTATCTTCCACTAAGGATTGTGGCTAAATCGCTTGAAAGCATATCAGCATTACTTCCAGTAATATAAATATCGGCATCATTCTTAGCGATAATACTTCGTAAACATTTCTCAAAACCCGTAACCTCTTGAATTTCATCAATAAAAAGATAATTATTTTTTTTTGAATCTATTTTAGAATAGATATAATTATTTAAAACTTCATAATCTTTAATATAATCAAATTCTATTAGCTCCCTGTTTATATATATAATTTTAGAGTTCTTGTCTATGTTTTTAATATAATCAATTACTTGCATCATAATAAAACTTTTACCAACTCTACGTTGACCTGTCAATACTTTAATCAAATTTTTACCAATAAAAGGTTTAATTTTGTTTAAATATTTTTCGCGAATTATGTTATTTTTATTATTCATATTATTTTAAGTATAATTAAAACAAATGCAAATATAGTAAATGTTTTAAGTATAATTAAAACATTTATGA
>CAZRCF010000125.1:0-8267 GCA_964598505.1 uncultured Lentimicrobiaceae bacterium
TAGGCGGAAAAATTATTTTAACCACTTTAAAAAATAATCCTACATTGTTTAAAGCAATTATTATTGCTGATATTGGTCTTCATTCGTATAGTCCAAATTATGCTAATCTTAAATTAATAGAATTAATGCTATATAGCGATTTGTCTAAATATTCATCACGTAAGCAGGTTGAAGATTTTCTTATTAAAGAAATTTATGACGAAAAACTTCGTATGTTAGTACTTAAAAACATATATTGGAAAAACAGTTATACTCTCGATTGGAAATTAAATATTGAGTCTATTTATAATTTTTATCCCGAATTACTTAAAAGTATTTCTGTAAATAACAATATATCAACTCCTACTATTTTTTTAAAAGGAGAAAAATCAGATTATATTAATGAAGAAGACGAGCTACTAATACAAAAAATTTTTAATAATTTTTCTATTAAAACAATTAAAAATGCCGGACATTGGCTGCATGCTGATAATCCTTTAGAGTTTAATAAGAGTGTTGAGGAGTTTGTTGGAATTCAGAATTAAGAATTTAGAATTCAGAAACCAGAATATACTTTCCTTAAATTCTGCCATTTATAGCTAATTATTTATCTTTGTAAAAAATAAAAGTGTGAAGTTAGGAAATATTGAATTTGATGAATATCCTGTTTTTTTAGCCCCAATGGAAGAGGTTACCGATGCTCCATTTCGTAGGTTATGTAAACGATTTGGTGCCGATATGGTTTATACTGAGTTTATTGCGTCGGAAGCACTGCGTCGTGATGTAGAAAAAAGTAAACGCAAAATGGAATTTACCGATGAAGAGCGACCTATTGGTATTCAAATTTTTGGTAATGATGCTCTAGCAATGGTTGAAGCCGCTTTGGTGGCTCAAAATGCAAATCCTGATATTATTGATATTAATTGGGGTTGTCCGGTACGAAAAGTGGCTTCAAAAGGCTCCGGTTCAGGCATTTTAAATGATATTCCGAAAATGATCTCAATAACTAAGGCTGTTGTTGATGCTGTAAACATTCCTGTAACTGTAAAAACTCGACTTGGATATGACAATACAAGCAAACCAATAGTTGATATTGCACTTCGATTGCAAGATATTGGAATTGCTGGGCTTACTATTCATGGCAGAACTCGCTCACAAATGTATATGGGCAATGCCGATTGGAGTTTAATTGGCGAAGTAAAAAATAATTCGAAAATTGTTATTCCAATTATTGGAAATGGCGATATAATCGACCCATTAATTGCAAAACAACGTATTGAAGAAACTGGTGTTGATGGAATAATGGTTGGTAGAGGTGCTACCGGAAATCCTTGGATTTTTAATGAAATTAAGCACTATTTAAAAACTGGAGCTTTGCTCAATAAACCAGCTGTAAACGAACGAATTACAGTTTGTAGAGAGCATTTATTAAAATCAATTGAATGGAAAGGTGAACGTTCGGGAATTTTAGAAATGCGTCGCCAATATGGACATTATTTTGCCGGATTATACGGATTTAAACCTTATAAAATTAAATTAGTTACTTCGTTTTGTCTAAAAGAAATTTTAGAAACTTTTGATAAAATTGAAGAGTTATATAATGATTAATGAAGCTGATATAACAAGTTTTCGCTAATTTGAAAATAACATTTAATATTATCTGATTTTTATTGATTTTTTTTGAACCCTATTAGCGTTCTTGGTTCATTTGGCGGATTCAATAACTGTTTTAAAGCATTAAAAATAATCTTTATTTCTTTACTATTTTGAACTACCTGTTGTTCCATTTGTTCAATTTTTATTAATATGTCTTTATGAGTAAGTAACATTTCTTTCATTTTCACAAAAACTCTGATGATTTTGATATTCACTTCTATTGCTCTTTTACTTTTTAAAACACATGACAACATTGTAACACCTTGCTCTGTAAAACAATATGGTGCATAACGCAAACCCATTTTATCGGAATTGGAGGTCACAAATTGTGACCTCCAATTTTCTAACTCTTCTTTTGTCATTATAAACATAAAATCTTCAGGAAATCTTTCTATGTTACGCTTAATGGCTTGTTTTAATACTTTTGTTTCTATTCCATAAAGTTCTGATAAATCCCTGTCAATCATTACTTTTTGATTTCTGATAAGATATATTTTATTGATAATTCTCTCGTCAGGTATTACAATTATATTACTACTCATTTTATAGATTTTGATTACAAAACTAATAATATTTATTATTATCGCAAATTGATATTAAAGATATTGTTGGTTAATTGTTTTATAATAAAAAGAGTTGCAATTTAAAAAAACTGCAACTCTTTTAGTTTTAAGTATCCCCGGGGGGGCTCGAACCCCCGACCCATTGATTAAGAGTCAATTGCTCTACCAACTGAGCTACGAAGACATTTAAGATTGCAAAGGTAAATATTTTTTTAGAATTTCTGTTTCAAATAATTAGTTTTTTCATTAATAGAATGTAATACTTAGTTTTTCAAAAAATAAAAATTTAAAAACAATTAACTTTTTATACTTTCTTCAATATGCTGGGTTAGTTCAACAAACTGATTTACAGATAATTGTTCAGGTCGCTCTTTAGCAAATTTTGGTGGTAAACTTATAGGAAAACCTAATGCTTTTAATGAATTGTTTAATGTTTTGCGGCGTTGATTAAATGCTGTTTTTACAACTCTTTTAAATAAAACTTCATCACACGGCAACGAAATAGTGTTATTGCGAGTTATACGAATAACTCCCGATTCTACTTTTGGAGGTGGAGCAAAAACACCTCTACTTACCGAAAAAAGATATTCAACATTATACCAAGCTTGAATTAATACACTTAAAATACCATACTCTTTAGTGCCTGGAGGACAAACAATTCTGCGAGCAACCTCTTTTTGAAACATACCTACAGCTTCTTTTACAATATCTTTATGCTCAAGCACTTTAAACATTATTTGCGTTGAAATATTATAAGGGAAATTACCAATAATTGCCATTTCATTATTTGATATTGATGATAAATCAAGTTTCAGAAAATCATCGCTAATTATTTTTCCATCTAATTCAGGAAAAGCTTCTTTAAGATAATCAACAGATTCTGTATCAATTTCTATAACATAAAAATTGGGAATGTTTTTAAGCAGTAGCTTTTTAGTTAAAACACCCATTCCTGGACCAACTTCAACTACAGTTTTACAGTGAGATTTTAGCGAATCAACAATTTTTTGTGCAGTATTATCGTCGTGTAAAAAATGTTGTCCTAAATGTTTTTTTGCTTTTATATTATCCATTTTTAAAATTTAAGTTTTCAGTTTATACTGAAATATTATTTGCTATTAATTAGTAAATATTTAAGCTATAAGGTTTATTTATAGATTATTATTTCGATTATATTATATTGTAGAATAGACTCTTAGAGCAGTTTCTTTGACAAAATCATCCATAAGTTTTTGGGCAGAAGAAAATTCTGAGGAATGTGAATTTTTAGTAATTTTATTTAATGCTTCAATTAAAGTATCAACATCCTTTTCGCTGTTTTGGATACCAATGCTAACCCTTACAAGACCAAGAAACCTAAATTTTGGAAACAAATGTTGAATTAAACGTTGGAAATTTTCAAGAAAAGGACTTATTTTAAGAAGTTGCTTAATTATAATATGAGCACAATGACAGCCATAACGTACACCAATTCCGCTCTGCAAGGCAAGTTTTTTGGCTATCTTACTAGGCATTTTATTCTTTAGTTCGAATACAATTACACCAACCTTATATTTAAACTGAGGCGATTCGGGTTCTTTTATCCCATGTATTTTAAGGTTAGGTATTTTTGATAAACCATGCAAGGCACGTTTTGTTAAAACCTGTTCTTCCTCTTGAATTATATCCATACCAATTCGTTGCAAAAGCACAAGAGATTTGCCTAATGCAGCTATACCACCTGCATTTTCTTCGCCGGATAATTTAATTCGCTCTAATTCTGCAGAGTTGAAATTTAGCATTCCCTTTTTAACCACCAACACGCCACAACCAAATGGAGCATAAACTTTATGGGCAGAAAAAGCAAGAAAATCAATACCGCATTTTTCAATATCTACCTTTCGATGAGCTACCAACTGTGCAGCATCTACCAACAATCGAGCTCCATAACGATGAACTATTCGGCTTATTTCTTCTAAATTATTGCATGAACCAAGCACATTTGAAGCACCACTTACTGCAAATAGCTTTATTCGCTTTTTCCCAAACTTACCTTCTTGATTATACTCAATCAATAGCTTTTCAAGCTCGTTTAAGTTAATAAAGCCTTCATTATCAACCAATAATCGTATCAATGAATGGTTAGGAATCATACGCCAAGGAAGGTCGTTTGAGGAATGTTCGAGGGTTGTGTTGAGAATAACCGGTTCGATACCCTCTTCTGATTCGAGACTAATGCTTTCGGCTGCAAGGTTAATAGCTTCGGTGGTATTGGAAGTAAATATAACATCGTAATCGGCTTGAGGAGCACCCAGCATATTAGCACAAATTGACTTCACTTCATTAATAATTTCTTGCTTTATTTTTTCCGTCTGCCATAATGTTTGGCGAAAAGCGTTCCAAATGGGAGTAAATGTGGGAGTACTTGCACTATTATCAAGGTTAATAAAAGGCTTTGCTCCTTCAACTGTTGGTACAATAACATTTTTACCTATAAGTGTTTGCTTTAACTTATTTAACAATTCAAACCCTGAGTATTTATCTAATTCGTCGTGATAAAGTATTTCTGAAGCTGTAAGCTTTTCTATTGGCGGATTTATGAAAATATCTTTTCCTAATTGTTTTATCATTAGCAATGCTTTGGCATAAGCTATTACATTTATAATTGCAGGAGTTCCGGCTTCGAATTTGTCGGGTGCATCAGCCCAAATTACCCACTCTTTTGAAACAAGTTTGGTTGTCCCGCCACCGGTAAACAAAGGAGTGCCTTTAGGCAGAGCTTCTCGTTTAACTGCAAGTGTCCTTACACCTAATGTTAACCCTATTTCGTGGCTTGATAAACATTGGTAACTATTTGGTTTAAGTTGCAATTTTAGGGTTTCTGCTATTCGTGATGTGCAAAATATAACTGTGTAATTGTCTTTTTTTAAACCCAAATATTCCATAACAATATCTCTCGCCTGTTCGTATAAATGCGTGGATACCATAGAATTATGACCGCTACCTCTATGAACATTTGAGTAAGTTTCTAAAGCTGCATAAATTGCTCGCTCTAACTCTGCAAACGCTCCATCTGTATTATTATTAAGATTAACATTTTCAATATCTTTTGTGTGAAAAGCTTCTGTATTATTTATTTTTATTGTTTCCATATTAAGATTTTCAAAAAATTAATGAAATTTTATTAATTGTTTTCTATCGCAAAAATAATTAAAAAGAGATAAAAATTTATTGTTTTCGATAAAATAAAAACATAGTTATGAATAATTTTCAGAACATAGCACTTATTTATTTTTGAATTTGAAAACTAACGTTTTGAAAAAATCAGTGCGGTTTTCTGAGATT
This sequence comes from uncultured Lentimicrobiaceae bacterium, assembly GCA_964598505.1. Classification (GTDB taxonomy): domain Bacteria; phylum Bacteroidota; class Bacteroidia; order Bacteroidales; family WCHB1-69; genus CAZRCF01. The sequence goes on from CAZRCF010000125.1 coordinate 5,523, forward strand.
TTGAAACGGAACACAAAGTTTCTTTTCAGACGTTTTTAGTCAAACGTTGACGAAATGACAGAATTAGCTTTATTTTTTTTACTAGTATCCGATTTTTTTTATTTCAATTTTCACTTTTCTAATCAAGTCAAGTTCCACTCTTTTAAAGTGAAAATATTTTTTCTTACCAATCCAAAACCTGTTAATTCTTCCGTGACCTGTCGTCACGCTATTGTCTTGAGGCTTTTTTTGAACTTCTTCTTGATAGTTCAACCCATTGATTGTTAGAGCAATTGAATTAGGAACTTCGCATTTCTCGTCTTTTAAATCAAATTCTAGTTTGCTCTCGGTCTTGTAATTCAAAAAGTCTGTCTCCCCTTCATTGTCATTGTCAAAAACAGTTTTGGTAAACCACTTTCCTTTTTGAATACAATCAGGATAAACAGGGAAACTTGAAATTATCAAGGTGTCGTTCCTTAAATAATCTAAGTTTATAATCTCAACAAATCCTTGTTTGTTAAAATAAATTTTTAACGTGGTAGAATCTGATTGAATATTAATGGTTTTGAGCAAAGAGGTTTTGTCATTTACTTTCTTGGTTGGAATTGTCAATTGTTCTCCCATGTTTGCAAATCCCTGATTTGTCAGTTCGATTTCTATAGAATCGAGAAAAGTTGAGTTAACTGATTCAAAACTTTGAATTTCTAAGGTTAATTCTCTCGATTGACCGAATGATGTCAAGAAGGAAAATATGGCTAATATTATAAGGATTTGTTTCATTTCTAAATGGAGTGCTAAAAATTCACTAATCACCATTAGGCGTCTATTTCGTACTTAGCTTTTGGTTTATAATTCTATTTATATCAATGCAAATCAATATATTATGAATTGCAAACATAGCTTTATTAAAAAAATACAATAAATTGAAAATTCGTAAATTTAAATCAACAACAAATTTAACAATTTATTTTATATATACAAATTGCATATAAGGCTTTATTTGATTTATTTATTGTAAAATTACAAACTTCGCAATACCGTGTTTTGTGTTCTGGTTATTCATTCAATTTCAATTACTTGAATTGATTTATCAACTAATGACCTGAATTTTTTTAATACTTCGCTGTTCATTAACTCATAATGTAATGGCACAACCTTTTCAGGTTTAATTTGATTAATAATCATTGCTGCCTCCTCTTCATTCATTGTTAAATTATCACCTCCAATAGGTATCAAAGCTAATTTTATATTTGTTATCTCATTCATTTCAGGTATATAATCTGTATCTCCGGCATGATAAATTCTTAATCCATCTTCCAGAGTTAATATATACCCAATATTTTCTTTTGATTTTGGATGTGCTTTAATCCAAAGAAAAACTGATTTGGTATTATATGCTGCCGTAGCTTCTAAATTTACACCTTCAAGTTTTAATGTATCACCAGATGCCATAATTTGAACTTGATTATTAAAATCTTTCAGCTTTTTAGAGACTGATTTTGAACAAATAATTTTTGTATCAGGTTTTAGCAACCTTTTAATATCCTTAAGAGAAAAATGGTCTGGATGAGAATGAGTTATTAATATATAATCTGCTTTTTCGGAAGTATATACTTCAACAGGGTCAATATAAATAAATTTTTCTCCTGATTTTACCTGAAAACTCGATGGAATAAAGTGAAATTTATTTACTTTAATTGCTCCCCAAGTCTTTATGTTAGTGTTCTCTCCTATTTTAAATTCCAGTGGTTTTGGATTTCTTTTTTCGCTTACAGTGATTTTTACCATGGTACAACTCTGAATAATTATTATAATGATACAAATTATTAAAAATATTACTTTTCTCATTTCAATTTGATTTTATTATTATGGGGTTTTTTGCTTGCACACAATTGAGTACAAAAAACCACAAACCATTTGTTATAAGCTATCAAAATTAATTTTTCAACAAATCACCCAATATAAAAGCGATTAAACTAAACACAAGAAAGCTATTAAATATTAGCGATAAAATCTTTTGCACCGTATTTTCTTCCTTTATACTTCTCAAACTGAAAATAAATCCAATTGCACCCAATAAACAAGTTAAAAAAAAGGGCATTCCAACCATATATGAAGGCAAATCATACTTTTTGGCAAGAATTATTATTATGATTGAAATTATTAATAGCGAAAAAGCTAAAATACTTAATGTAAAACTTTTCTTTGTATTTGTTTGTAGTGATTTCATTTTTTTTTCTTTATTGGTTGATTGTAACGGAAGTCCGTCTAAAAACCTCCTTGTATTGCAAAATTTTGTTCAAATTTAAGCCCTTTTAAGGATGTTTCAAAATTTATTGTGATTATTTTTGATAAAAAATACATTGACTTGTGCTACAACATTAGAATGATAATGCAAAAGAGGTTACGAAGCTATGCTCACTTATTACGAAAAAGTTGCTCCACATCTTAATGAACCGCTGTATACGAGACCCGCTTGGTTTACATTGAGCAAAGCCGAAGTGTACAGTGGTGTGAGAGGTGGTTATTAAGCAAAGCCGAAATACTCTCCCTGCCAGCTAATTACTGGTAGGGCGGTATGCTCGATTGGCAGCTGTGTTTATGTCTTTATTTACTTTTTTCAAGATATTAAAGTTATTCCTGTCAAATCACCAAGGTTGTTTTTCAAGAAAGCATAAGTCAATTTATCAACTTTACAATTAACAAACTTTGGGTCAGGGATTTTTTCTGGGGATTAAGGTTGTTTTAGGCAAATAATTTTTCTAA
>CAZRCF010000126.1:0-4254 GCA_964598505.1 uncultured Lentimicrobiaceae bacterium
TTTTATTTGAGTGTTATTTATCAAAAAATTGAACAACAAATGTAATGAAAATATTTAAGTGATAATGTAAACAAAAATAACAATTGATGTTTTTGCAGATAATATAAAAATTGTTTTTTTGATTAATGGAAAAGTAATATAAAACTAATTACGCAATTATTGAGGAAATTAGTTTTATGTCAGTAAGTTGTTCAATTTGTTAATGTTTTTATTTGTGAGCTGATACAATCTTTTGTTAATCTTTAATACAACGAATAGATTTGCCAATATATTTGAAAGATGATGATAAGTCAATATAACCATTAGGATTTATAGATAAACTGTTTGCGACACTTTCGCCAGACATAGACCCAGTCCAAAATGAACCAAATTGTCCTCTGTCTATAAGGGAACCAAATGGAATTATATAACCTGAATTGTGTAACTTTAAATCAGAATTAAAAGGATTTGATAAGTTTGCGTATACAATTTCATATTCAATACGAATAGGAATTCTCCAAGTATTACCTAATAAAATATTACAAGGATCATTTGATTGAATCCAATGACTATACTCATCAATTGAAGATATCCAGTTAGTATTTGGAGTTATATAAGTGCCATCATGTTTAAAACCTTGTTTACGGTTGAATTGCCAATACCAACCTGCTGATGCTTCAGTAGTATCGGTAGCAACAGTAGCTTGATGATCAGCACCTAAGTTTTGTGTTATTACACATTTTCTTTCACCAAAAATTGTAGAAGAAACAGTACTATATGTTACAGTTTTTGTAACAGGTGCAACATCACCAGCTATGTGTGTTGTAGTTAAGTCAAAACAATGTTGAGGCGTAGTAAAACTCACCTGATTTCCGTATACTGTTCCAATACTATTAGTTGCATAAGCACGTAAATAATATATAGTTGATTGCGCTAATCCTGTCAAGTTTGCAGAAAATTCGCCTGTCCCATTACCACTAAGAACTGTACTATTTAGTATTGTTGGGTTAGGAGATGTACTATAGCAAAAACCTCTTGCTGTTATCGTAGCTCCTCCATCCGAAGTTATATTTCCACTTGAAGTTGCGGTAAGTGCAGTAATATTTGAAGTTTCAGATGTTGTTATTGTTGGTAAAGTTTGCTGAGTACTTGCATCTCTAATACAGCGAATACTGAATGCATATGATTTATTCCATGAAGACAAAGCACATCCACCACTAGTGATATATAATTCATATCCATAACCATTACCGTTTTGATTGCTACTCCAAAAATCACCCCATGTCCCCCTATAACTTAGATTAACATTTGAATTATTATTTATTAATTCACCGGCAGCATGGAGTTTCAAAGCAGAATTATAAGCTGTATTATAGTTGCTTAAGTTGCCATTTGTTTTAACATTAAACCATTCGCCACTTGTAGTATTTCCTGTAGGTATTCTCCATTCATTCCCTAATAAAATTCTACAAGGGTCATTTTCTACTGTCCAATTACTATTTTCGTTTATAGAAGTTATCCAAGTATTATTTGGTGTCAGTGTAGTTCTATCATGTTTGTATCCTTGCTTACGATTAAATTGCCAATACCAGCCTGCTGAGGCATCAGTAGTATCGTTAGGAGTAGTAGCTTGACGATCGGCACCTAAGTTTTGTGTAATAGCACATTTTGTGCCACCAAAAAGCGTTGTTGTTGTTGTGTAGTATGTAACTGTTTTTGTAACAGGTGCTACATCTCCTGCAATATGATTTAACGTAAAGCTAATACAAGGTTGCGGAGCTAAAGTAGTAAAGCTTAGTTGATTTCCATAAGCGGTGCCTAAACTATTTGTGGCAAAAGCTCTTACATAATATGTTGTTGATGATGCTAATTCAAATATAGTTGCACTATAAGCACCTGTTCCATTTCCTACATTAATTATACTGTTTGCTATAGTAGGATTGGCAGTAATACTATAACAAATTCCTCTTGCAGTAACACTATCTCCGCCATCAGAAGTTACATTGCCACCCGAAATTGCTGTTGCAACTGTAATATTTGAAATTGCTGTTGTTGAAACAGTAGGTATAAGTGCTGCAATAAAGCTTAATTCATTACCATAAGCGGTTCCTGTACTATTAGTAGCATAAGCTCTAATATAATATTTTGCAGAAAGTGTTAATCCTGTAATATTTGCAGAAAAATACCCAATTCCACTACCACTTTCAACTGTGTTATTTAAAATTGTTGGATTTGGAGTTGTACTATAACAAATCCCCCTTGCTGTTACTGTAGCTCCACCATCAGATGAAATGCTGCCACCCGAAGTTGCTGAAGTTGTAGTAATATTAATAATTTCCGATGTAGATATAGTAGGTAAAAGAGCTAATGTTGTAAAACTTAATACATTACCATAAGCAATACCCAAACTGTTGGTTGCATAAGCTCTTATATAATATGTAGTAGCATGTGTTAGTCCAGTTATATTTATATTAAATTCTCCGGTTCCACTACCAAAAACAATAATACTATCTGTAATGGTTGGGTTAGGACTTGTACTATAACAAATACCCCTTACTAATACAGGAATACCACCATCAGCTGTTATATTACCACCTGAAGTTGCTGAGAATTGTGAAATTGCCGAAATTGGAATGGTTGATAAAGAAGGTAATGATTGCTGAATACTAACGTCTCTAACACAACGGATACTATTGCCATAAGACTTATAACTATTATAGATAGGACTAGAGCTACTTGTAAAATCAAAACTGAAACTATTGCTGTTATCACTTTGAGAACAACTCCAAAATGATGCATTATAGATGTTTTTATTGCCATTTGAAGATCCTAAATAGCCACCATTGTGTATTTTCAAAACAGAATTATAAGCTGTATTATAGTTGCTTAAGTTGCCATTTATTTTAGCATTATACCACTCACCATTTGTACCTGTTCCTGTAGGTATCCTCCATTCACTTCCTAATAAAATATTGCAAGGGTCATTTTCTGCTGTCCAATTACTATTTTCATTTATAGAAGTTATCCAAGTAGTACTCGGTATTCTATTTGTACCGTCAAATTTGAATCCTTGCTTACGATTGAATTGCCAATACCAACCTGCTGATGCTTCATTAGGATCTGTAGCTGAAGCTGCTTGATGATCAGCACCTAAATTTTGTGTAATAGCACATTTAATAACACCAAACAGAGTTGTTGTAACAGTTCCATAGGTTACAGTTTTTGTAACAGGAGCAACATCTCCGGCAATGTGATTTACAGTAAAATTAACACATGGTTGAGCAGCAAGTGTGGTAAAACTAACTTCATTGCCATAAGAAGTGCCCATACTATTAGTTGCAAAAGTTCTCAAATAGTAAGTTGTAGAAGCGGTTAAATTTGTTAAGTTTATTGTAAACAATCCTATTCCACTACCACTATTTATTACATCATTTAATAATATATTTGGATTAGGAGACATACCGTAACAAATACCCTTTTGTGTAACAGTATCTCCACCGTTAAAAGTTACATTACCACCAGAATTTGCTGTTGCAACAGTAATATTAGAAACATTGTTAGTAGTTATAGTAGGAATTGTAGCTGAAATAAAACTAACTTCATTGCCATAAGAAACACCTATATTGTTTATCGCAAAAGCTCTTATATAATATCTAGTATATGGTGTTAATCCAGTTAAGTTGGCATTAAACAAACCTGTTCCACTAAAACACTCAACTATACTATCTGTGGTGGTTGGATTAGGAAACTTACTATAACAAATACCCCTTGATGTTACAATTGAACCGCCATTAGAAGTTACATTTCCTCCTGAAACTGCAGTATTAGTTGTAATAGATGAAGGTGTCTTTGTTGTAACCGTTGGTGATGATAATTGATTGTTTGTATCCCTAATACAACGTATTGATGACCCAGCATAAGCTTTGCCTGCTGGAGACCATACTAAACTTCCACCATTATAAATCCAAAGATATCTTGCATTTGTGTCGTTTTCCTGATTACTTGTCCAATATATTCCATAAGAACCTCTTAAATTTAAGTTCCCATTATTATAAACAAAACCAGCAGCATGTAATTTAATATTTGATGCAAAAGTATTGTTATAGTTGCTCCAAGAACCACTTATTATTGCATTATTCCACTCAGTTAAAGTTGGTATTCTCCAACCAAATCCTAATTCACTATTACAAGGATCTTCAATTGCAACCCAGTTACTGTTTTCATTAATTTTATTTATCATGGTGCCAATAGGTGATATAGAACCATTGTGTTTGT
>CAZRCF010000126.1:4264-6236 GCA_964598505.1 uncultured Lentimicrobiaceae bacterium
ACCTTGTTTACGGTTAAATTGCCAATACCAACCGGCTGAAGCCTCCGAATTATCATTAGCAGCAGTTGCTTGATGGTCGGAACCTAAATTTTGTGTAATAGCACATTTTGTACCACCAAAAAGTGTTGTTAATACTGTACCATAATTAACTGTTTTTGTAATTGGAGAAACAGACCCTTCTGTATGTTGTATTGGTAATACATTATTACATTTCCAACCAGATTTAAAAGTTACTTCATTACCATATTTTGTTCCTGTAGTATTAGTTGCAAATGCTCTAACATAATAAATAGTAGATGGATTTAATCCTGTCAAGTTTGTAGCAAAAGACCCACTTCCATTTCCATTAATTATTAGATTATCTGTAATGGTTGGATTGTTTGTTGTACTATAACAAATTCCTCTTTCTGTAATTAAAGCTCCACCGTCAGAAGCTATATTTCCACCCGAAATTGCAGTAGTATCGGTAATAAATGATACTGTAGTAGTTGTTAACAAAGGTAAATCTGGAATTATAGAAGTAGTAAAACTTATTTCATTGCCATACGCAGTTCCAACACCATTAGTTGCAAAAGCTCTAACATAATAAGTAGTATTTAAAGCTAATCCTGAAATATTTAAAGAAAATGAATTATTAGTACTTCCACTTATAAATATATTATTTGCTGTAGTTGGGTTTATGTTGGTACTATAGCAAATACCTTTTGCAGTTATAGTTGTACCTCCATTTGATGTAATATTTCCCCCCGAAATAGCTGAAACTGCCGAAATTGCTGAAACTGCTGTAGTAGTAATTTTTGGTATTGCTTTTAAGGTAGTAAAACTTATTTCATTACCATAAGCGGTTCCTGCATTATTTATTGCATAAGATTTAATATAATATTTTGTAAATGGTGTTAATCCATTTAAGTTTGCAGAAAATCCACCAGTTCCAATACCACTTATTACTTTGTTATTTGAAGTAGTTGGATTAGCAGAAGTATTGTAACATATTCCCCTTTCTATAATAGCTCCATCTCCATCAGAAATAACATTTCCAAATGAAATTGAAGAAGAATCGTTAATAGATAATACATTTAGTGTAGCAACTGTTGGTAAAAATGGTAAAGTGGTGAAACTTATTTCATTACCATAAGCAGTTCCAATACTATTTTTAGCAAAAGCACGTATATAATATGTTGTTGCATGTGTTAATCCAGTTAAATTAGCAGAAAAAGTTCCGGTTCCACTACCATTTAATACTTTGCTATTTGCTATAGTTGGGTTAGGATAAGTATTGTAACATATTCCTCTTTCTGTTATTGCAGAACCAAAATCTGAAATAATAGTCCCACCTGATTTAACAGAATTAGATGTAATTAATGTAGGATTAGTTGTTGTAAGTATTGGAATATCAGGCATGGTTGTAAAATTAACTTCATTGCCATATACTGTATCTGTATTATATATTGCATAAGCTCTTACATAATATTTTGTAAAAGGATTTAATCCATTAATAAAACTTGTAAATGAACCAATACCATCACCATTTATAATTTTATTATCTAAAATTGTTGGATTTTCGTTAGTACTCAAACAAACCCCACGTTCTGATACAAAAAAACCAATAGTGTTTGATACAATTCCACCACATGTTGCAGAAGTACTCGAAATATCACAAACATTAGCAGTAATAATATCAGCATCTCTAATACAGCGTATACTATTACCATAATCCTTTACTTGATATTTTATTTGTTCTGAATAATTATTTATAAAATAATATGAACCATCAGTAAAATTATCTTGATTGCTACTCCAATAATAGCCACTTTCATAATTTATTGAAAGAGCACCAGTAGAATAAATAATATTACCTGCCGAATGTAACTTTAAAACTGAAGCATAAGCTCCATTAGTATTACTCCAACTGCCATTTGCTATTACATTTAACCATTCTGATTTCGTTGGAATTCTCCAACCATATTCTGTG
>CAZRCF010000126.1:6246-8252 GCA_964598505.1 uncultured Lentimicrobiaceae bacterium
TCTAAAGACCAATTAGCATCTTCATCAATTGGAGTTATTGGCCATGGAGGTGTATTCCAATTATTACCATTTGGACCATCGTTTTTATATCCTTGTTTACGATTAAATTTCCAATACCATCCAGCGCAAGACCTCCTATTATCAGTAGAAAATGTTGCAGTATCTAATGCACCTAAATTTTTTGTTATTGCACATTTTGCTTCGCCAAATAGTGTTGTGAAAACAGTTCCATATATAATTGTATCTGTTATTGGTGCCACATTACCTTCAAAATGTTTGATTTTAGCTGAATTTCCACAAGTCCATGGTGTGAAAAAATTAAAAAATATAGTCTTACTATTTGTTGGAACATCTTTTATAATAATATTCAAATTTCCAGAATACCCACTATATGTTATGCTATCTCCAATTGTATAATCCATACTTGTAGTATATTTATAGCTTTTTGTCTTGCTAATAGTAATATTTTCAGGCTTTTCGTTACTGATATATTTTAGTTTTGTATTGTTTTTTGAGTTACTGTTACTTACTAATTTTATGTTATAATTATAATTGTTCCCATTAATTGAAATAAAAAAAACTCCTTGTGGCAAACCAGTTATTAGGTATTTATGATTGCCTGTAGTTAGTTTATCGTTTGTTTGTAATATTTTTTTACCCGAAATATCTGTAATAGTTATTTGTGAATTTCCTGTTTGCTTTGCGTAAAACGATAAATTCGCTTCACCATTCATCGGGTTTGGAAAAATCTCTGCTTTTTCATTGTTGTCTGTAAATTTACTAATTCCATTAGTACCTATTAAATGCAATGTATCGCCCCCAAGTATTGTAAGCGAAGTGCCTTGAGAAATGTTTTCTACATTAATGCTATCTATTGTAGTGGTTGCTCCGGTTGCTGAAAAAGCAATTTTATAGTTCTGTGAATAGCTTATTGTAGCTGTAAATAATACTGTGAAAAAGAGTATTTTTATTTTCATACGTTCATTTTTTTATTAATTATTTATTTGTCGTATGGAACTCGCTAATAATCATTCTCTTGGGCGAAAAGGATTTTCATGCTCGTTTCATAACAATTATATATTGTTTCTAATTTTTAAATTTGATTGCAAATATACCTTATTATTTCAAAATAAATGTATAAGAAAAGAAATAGAACACTAATACCGGAGATTGAACTGATTAACGCATCAACATTAATTTACCATTAGCAATTATCTACTTCCGTGTATCTTTGTGTTCTCAGTATCTCCGTGTTAATTCCTCAATAACTACTTCCCAATTAACTATTTCTCATTCACTTATTCACTAATTTTAAATTACTCGTCCTCTTCAAAAGCTTTATGCTTTGCATAATGTCGCCATTTGTCAATAACGGTAGCCATATCAGGAGGTAAATCGGAGTCGAAAAACAGCTTTTCTTTTGTAATTGGGTGAGTTATTCCTAACGATTTTGCATGTAGCGATTGCCGTGGAATAAGATTAAAACAGTTTTCAATAAATTGTTTGTATTTTGTGAAAGTTGTTCCTTTAATTATTTTATTTCCGCCATAAGTTTCATCGTTGAAAAGTGGATGTTTAATATACCTCATGTGAGCACGAATTTGATGTGTTCTGCCGGTTTCAAGTGTACATTCGATTAGAGTAACATAACCAAAACGCTCAATTACACGCCAATGTGTGATAGCATGTTTGCCGTAATCTCCTTCGGGAAAAACTGTCATAACTTTTCTGTCTTTCAGGCTTCTGCCAACATTACCAATTATTGTTCCGCTATCTTCTTTAAAATCGCCCCACACTAAAGCTTGATATTTGCGATCGATGGTGTGATGAAAAAAGTCGCTTGCCAATTGGGTTTGAGCTAATTCTGTTTTTGCAACAATCATAATTCCCGATGTATCTTTATCAATTCGATGAACAAGATAAGGTTTTGGAATTTCGCCATCGCTATTTTTTTTGCCTTCAAAATGGTAAGTAAGTGCATTTACCAAAGTGCCGCAATAGTTTCC
>CAZRCF010000127.1:0-8172 GCA_964598505.1 uncultured Lentimicrobiaceae bacterium
CTGATTGTATTGGTTTCCGTTGTGCTATGGTTAGACTTGGTTCACCAGTTATTGGAAAATAAAAATTAAATATATTAATTCAAAAACCCTCACTTACTTTGTAAGTGAGGGTTTTATTTACTATCTACAATATGAACATACTTGAAATATATAAGCTATTCCTTTTACATCCTAATATTAGCACTGATTCCAGATCAGATATTGAAAATTCAATTTTCTTTTGCCTGAAAGGTGATAATTTTGATGGAAACAAATTTGCAATATCTGCTATTGAAAAAGGTGCTGCTTATTCAATTGTAGATGATAATAAAATAGTTCATGAAAAAGTCATTTATGTTGATAATGTTCTTAGTACTTTACAAGAACTAGCTATTTATCATAGGAATCAAATAAATATCCCCGTTATTGGAATTACCGGAACAAATGGCAAAACTACAACCAAAGAGCTTATAAATGCTGTTTTATCAAGTCATTATAAAATATCTTGCACAAAAGGCAATTTTAATAATCATATTGGTGTACCTTTAACTATTCTTTCAATTCAACCAACATCTGAAATAGCAATAGTTGAAATGGGAGCAAATCATATTGGCGAAATTGCACAATTATGTGAAATTGCTGATCCAACTCATGGAATTATTACAAATATTGGCAAAGCTCATCTCGAAGGATTTGGCACTATTGAAGGCATAATTAAAACCAAAAAAGCGTTATATGACTATGTTATTAATAACGATGGAATTCTTTTTGTATCCAGTAATAGTGAAATGCTTTTAAATCTCTCAAAAAACAGTAAAAGGATTTTATATGGTAAAAATTGTGGTAAGTATTCTGGGAAAATTTCTCAAATAGAACCTACCCTATCAGTATTTATTGATAAATATAATCAAGAAATAAAATCAAATTTAATTGGAAACTTTAATTTTAATAATATTTTATCTTCAGTTTCTATTGGAGATTATTTTAATGTGCCTTTTAATAAAATAAAAACTGCAATTGAAAATTATTATCCTACGAATAGTAGATCACAATTATTGAAAACTGAAAACAACGAAATCTTTCTTGATGCATATAATGCCAATCCATCCAGTATGGACGCAGCTATTACTCATTTTTTATCAATTAATAAAAAAAATAAGGTAATTATATTAGGTGATATGAGAGAATTAGGTGAACAAAGCTTGTTGGAACATAAAAATATTGTAAAAATGTTATCAAATAATAATGAAATTAAAGTTTTTTTAGTTGGAGAAGAATTTTGCAAAGCATCATCACTAACAAATTATACTTGTTTCAAAAATTCGGATGAAGCAGCAAAATATTTTATACAAAACCCATTATTAAGCTCTTATATACTTTTAAAAGGCTCAAGAGGGATTAAAATGGAAACTATAATTCAAAGCCTTTAGAGTAATATTAATTACTTTCAATACAATATTTCATTTTTAATTAAAATTAAAATAATAATTGTTATCGCAAGTTTTTATTTTTTTAATTGTCAAAACAGCATTAATCATAAAATAAATATAAAAATGAAAAACAAATTCTTAACATCAATCATTGGTTTGGCATTTATTTTTGCTGTTAGCACATCATCAAAAGCTCAAACATCATCAACAGACAACGATGAAGTAAAAACTAAAACAGAAGTTAAAAGTGAAAAATCTTGTTGTACATCATTTGTTGATGAAAACAAAGATGGTAAATGTGATAAGTTTGTAGATGCAAACAATGATGGGAAATGCGATAATTGCAAAGGTGATTGCAAAGGTAATTGTACTGGAAAAGGAAGTTGTGGCGATAAAAGTAATTGCAAACACAACTCAAAAGGACATAAATGTAGCAGTTCTACTGAAACAAAAGCATGCTGCCCTGACAAGTCAAAAGAAAAAGCTTGTAAGAGTAAATCAAAATCAGGCTGCTGCCCTAAAAAATAATTTTTTCTAAAAGGAAACCTTGTTTTGCACAAGGTTTCCTCCTATCTTTGCTCTATCAAATACCTAAAAAGTTGCAAAATATTTTAATAGAAAAACTAAAAGAGGGAAACAACGAAGCTTTCATTGAATTGATAAATGAACATCGTGCTCGAGTATTAAATATTTGCTATGGTTTTGTTCGTAATCAAGAAGAAGCCGAAGATATTACACAGGAAGTTTTTATAGAAGTTTTTCGCTCAATATCTCAATTCCGTGGCGACTCAAAAATTTCAACTTGGATATATCGAATTGCAGTTACTCGTTCATTAAATTCGATAAAAAAAAACAGATTTAAACAGTTCCTTACATCTATTGAAACTCACGTTGAATCTTTTTTTGCTACTAAAAATGATTTAAACCCCGAACAAAAGTTAGAACAAAAAGAGCAAAATAGAATAATAAATAATGCAATAAATAAGCTTCCCGAAAATCAAAGAATTGCTTTTATGTTATACAATTATGATGGTTTTTCATATAATAATATTGCAGAAATTATGAATACAAGTCTCTCATCAGTTGAATCATTAATTTTTAGAGCTAAACAAAATTTAAAAAAGAAATTAGTTACAAAACAATAAATAACTTTAAGATGAATTGCTCCTTTTTCGATAAAATATGGGATTATTCAAATAAAAAACTCCCAGAAGACCAATCCAAGTTGGTTTTAGAGCATATTGAATCGTGTGCAAGATGTAATGAATTACATAATAATATAAAATTGTGGAGCAATGATAGAGTAACTGATAATCCTTATCTTGCAAGTAAAATATTGAATAAAATAAACCCTTCAGAAAGATTTTATAGTAAAAAGTCAAAATTGGTTACCACTTATGCTTATACTTTTTCATTAATAATTGGTGTTATTATTGGAATATCAATTATTACATTAAATAATAAATCTAACTTTAATCAATTAAATCAAAATGCTTTATCTTATTCGGATCAAATAACTCAATATAAAGCAGATAACTATATTAGTGAATTAAAAAGTAACGAAACTGAAAACATTTTAATTGAAATAAATCAATAAAAATTATGAAACGAGCCATGAAAAATCTTTTCGCACAAGAGAATGATTATTAGGCGAGTTCCATACGAGACAATTAAAAAACAAATAAAAAATGAACTTATGAAACGAGCATGAAAATCCTTTTCACCCAAGAGAATGATAATTAGCGAGTTCCATACGACAAATAAAAAACAAATTAAAAATGCACGTATGAAATACTTTACAAAAATAAAATATGTTTGGATTTTTGTTTTATTGCTCACAGCAATAAATGTAACTCTTTTTTTATTTGGGTTTTTTTATCAAAGAAATTCTGATTTAAAAAGTCATAGAATTAATACTCATCATAAAAAAGAGTGTTTGCTTAAATCTTCACTAAATTTAGATAAGAACCAAGAAATACAATATGACTCAATTAAATTTCAACATCAAATAATTGCTAAACAAATTGTAGATTCATTACGTATATCAAGAAACACATTAATGATAATGCTTAAAAAAGATAATGTTTCTGAAATTGAAATTGATTCTATAGTGCAAATAATTAATATTTTTAATAACAAACTTTTCGAACAATCAATAAGTCAATATTTGCAAATAAAACAAATATTATTACCTGCACAAAAAGATACTCTTTCAAGTATTTACTGTGAAATTTTTGGTTGTAATAATATGGAAAATAAACATAATAAATGTCATAGTAAAGATAGTAATTGTTTTAAGTGCAAAAAATAACTAAGTTTAATTACTAAAACATACTTTATTATAGTTCCATTTTTAGCTAATTTCAGAAACAAATTAATGAATTTTAGTTTTAATAAACTTTCCTGTAACCGATTCATTGCATTCTGAAATCTCTTCGGGAGTTCCTTCAAATACAATTTTGCCACCATTATCGCCTCCACCTGGTCCCAGGTCTATAACCCAGTCGGCACATTTAATTATTTCAGGATTGTGTTCAATAACCAATACTGAGTGACCTTTTTTTATAAGCATATCAAGCGAAGTATATAGTTTTTCAATATCATGAACATGAAGCCCTGTTGTTGGTTCATCGAAAATAAAAAGTGTTGGATTATTTGTTGTTCCTTTTATTAAAAAACTTGCTAATTTAATACGTTGTGCTTCGCCACCCGACAATGTATTTGACGATTGACCTAACTTTAGATAACCTAAACCAACATTTTGCAATGGTTTTAGTTTTTCGAGAATTTTTTTAATAGCATTTCCATCTTTATTGCTGAAAAATTCAATAGCTTGATTTATAGTCATTTCTAATATATCGCTAATTGTCATATCGAAATATTTTACATCAAGGGCTTCATCTTTGTATCGTTTACCTTTACAATTTTCGCACAAAAGCTCAACATCTGCCATAAACTGCATTTCGATATGTACAACGCCTTCGCCTTCACATTCATCGCAACGTCCACCAGGAACATTAAATGAAAAAAATCCGGGTTTATAAGCTCTTTTTTTCGATAAAGGTTGGTCGGAAAATAATTGACGAATTTCATCAAAAGCCTTAGTAAATGTGGCAGGATTCGATCTTGATGATTTACCAATTGGATTTTGGTCAACTAACTCAATATTTTGAATCATTTTAATATCACCATCGATTTTATCGTGCTTTCCCGATTTTTCGGAAATACCACCATAAATTCGCTTTAACGCTAAATAAAGAATTTTTTTAATTAAAGTGGTTTTCCCCGAACCGCTTACACCTGTAACAACAGTGAAAATATTTAGTGGAATTTTTACATTCAAATTTTTTAAATTGTGTTCTCTTGCTCCTTTTATTTCAATATAATCTTTCCATTTTCGTCGCTCAATTGGAACTGAAATTTCGGCTCTACCTGTCATATATTTTGCAGTTAGAGTATCAGAGGTATTCAAATCATCAAAAGTTCCACAAAAAACTACTTCGCCACCTAATCTGCCGGCAAAAGGACCAATGTCAATTATATAATCAGCTTCTCTAATTATTTCTTCGTCATGTTCAACAACAACAACAGTATTTCCAATATCGCGTAAACGTTTTAATACTCCAATCAGTCGTTGAGTATCTCGCGAATGAAGCCCGATACTTGGTTCATCTAAAATATATAATGAGCCTACAAGGCTGCTTCCCAATGATGTTGCAATGTTTATTCTTTGCGATTCACCTCCCGAAAGGGTATTTGACAATCGGTTTAATGTTAAGTATCCCAAGCCTACATCATCAATAAATTGTAATCTATTCCTAATTTCTGTTATTAATCGTTCAGCCATTATTTTATCATTCTCATTTTCAAAAGTAAGAGTTTTAAAAAATGAAAGCGATTTATTAATAGGCATTAATACAATATCGGTAATTGATTTTCCTGCAATTTTTACATATTGAGCATCTTTGCGTAATCTCGTTCCACGACAACTCGGACAAACAGTTTTGCCTCTAAAACGAGAAATAAATACTCTGTTTTGTATTTTATAGTTATGATCTTCTAAATGTTTGAAAAAAGCATTAATTCCTAAAAAATACTTATTTCCTTTCCATAAAAGTTCATACTCTTTTTCTGTTAAATCTTCTATTGCTCTATGTATTGGAAAATCGAATTTAATTGAATTTTTAATTAAATTATCTTTCCATTCAATAGTACTATCATATTTCCAACAAGCTATTGCATCATCGTAAACTGACAATGAGCGATTAGGTATAACCAAATCATCATCAATTCCAATAATATTTCCATAACCTTCGCATTTAGGGCATGCACCAAAAGGGTTATTAAAGCTAAATAAATTTACCGATGGCTCTTCAAAAACAATATTATCTAATTCAAATCGGTTGTTAAAATACTCAATATGTTCAATTTCATCAGTTTGAATTTGAACACTGCAATTTCCATTTCCCTCAAAAAAAGCACTTTGTACTGAGTCGGAAATTCTGCTAATATTCTCTTTTGTGTTTATTACTTTAAATCTATCAATAAGTAATAAAAGATTTTCAATTTTATAGTTTTCGGATTTAGGTATAATTTCTTCAATTCGTAATATGACGTTTTCATATAAAACTCTGCTGTAGCCTTGTTGTAATAAAATTTCAAACTGCTCTTTTGTAGTTCGTTCCGATTTTACTACTATTGGAGCATAAATAAGCACTTTTGTATCTTCCGAAAATGATAAAATATAATCAACCACATTGCTTACCGAATGGCGTTTTACAATATTATTGCTAATTGGCGAATAAGTTTTCCCAACTCTTGCAAAAAGCAATTTTAAATGTTCATAAATTTCGGTTGAAGTACCAACAGTTGAACGAGGATTTTTTGTGTTTGATTTTTGCTCAATAGCTATTGCTGGAGGAATACCATGAATATAATCAACTTCAGGTTTACTCATTCTGCCCATAAACTGGCGAGCATAAGAACTTAAACTTTCAACGTATCGTCTTTGACCTTCTGCATATAGTGTATTAAATGCGAGCGACGATTTGCCAGAACCCGATAGTCCTGTAATTACAACTAATTTATTTCGAGGAATTTTTACATCTATATTCTTTAAATTATTAACCCTTGCTCCCTTTATAAAAATAAAATCTTTTTCTGAAATATTATTAGTGCTCATTTTCAATGTGTTATACTATGTGGCATCAGTTTTATTTGCAAAAATACTACAAAATACTTGACTTTGTAAAAAAATTGTACTAATATTGCAAAATAAAATAAGTCAATTTTATTAATCACCTAAAGAAAGGAAGCTATCGAGTAAATTTTACACTTTATTAACCGCCCTAAAAATGGAGGCTCTTATGAAAGTAAATTTGCTCAGCGATAACGAATTAGTTATTAAATTCGCTTCTGGTGATAATTCAGCATTAGAAAAATTAGTTTTACGGCATCAAAAAAAGATTTTTGGTTATATTTTTACTATCGTTAACGATAGAGATATTGCTGAAGATATTTTTCAAGATGCTTTTGTAAAAGTAATTAAAACAATTCGTACCGGACGTTATAATGATGAAGGGAAATTTATTAATTGGGTAATGCGAATTTCTCATAATTTATGTATTGATTATTTCCGAAAAGAAAAAAATTTCCCAACTGTATCTTCCGGTGATGATTATGATATTTTCGATTTAATTTGTGGTGTTGATCATTCAAAAGAAGACCAAATAATTGTTGATCAAATACATAAAGATATTAGGTCGTTGATTGAACTGCTCCCTGATGACCAAAGAGAAGTTGTTATAATGAGATATTTTCAAAATATGAGTTTCAAAGAAATATCCGAAGAAACTAATGTAAGCATTAATACCTCGCTTGGAAGAATGAGATATGCGCTGATAAATCTCAGAAAAATGATTGCTGAAAAAAATATTGTTCTTTCTTTATAATTTTATACAATAATTGATTTTTTTCTCGTTATAAGTATATCATTAAATAATTATTTGATATGCCTATGAGAAAAAATGTAACCATTTCAGAAAAAAATCAAAACACCAATCAATTGTTACCACGACCACATGTAATTAAATCAATTTTAAATTACGCAGCGTCATACAAAGTTGTAAAAACCAATTCAATAGGTAGTTTTGAAATAATTTTAAATTAAAAGAAAAGAGCTAATTTTTAGCTCTTTTTTTGGTAATACCAAAATGAATTATAGAATAATCTTTTTCATTCCGTTTTTGGGTGGCTTTGTACACCTTGTAAGGTAAAAAGTTGAATATATAAACTAGTTATCGATCACCCTAAAATGACACGGCAAGACAAGCACGAATGACATTGAAAAGACTAAATTTAGTTTACAAAGACTATGGTTTTAAAAACACAATAAACCGAACTTTACCAAAAAGCGAACTATGAAATTCCTAAATGTTTTTATTTTTGAATAGTTTTAGGAATTTTGTTTATCTTTGCCCTATGAAACGAGCATTAAACAATGTTTAACCCAAGAGAATGATAATTAGCGAGTTCCATACGACAATTAAATAACAAAATAAAAATGAACGTATGAATACAATAGCGCGTAAACGGTACATAGATACACTTAGTGTTCTTAAAGACAAGAATTTAATTAAGGTTGCCACTGGCGTTAGGCGTTGTGGAAAATCAACTTTAATGACACAATTTCAAGACTTGTTGCGAAAAGAAAACGGCAAAGTTTCCATTTTGGCGATCAATATGGATATGCCCGAATTTCGGT
>CAZRCF010000128.1:0-6112 GCA_964598505.1 uncultured Lentimicrobiaceae bacterium
TTTATTTAATATTGGTCGTTTAGCAATTCAACAAATTCAACGTTTATCACGTTAAAAAAATATTACAAGACTAGAAAAGTTAAAAATAGTCTTGTAATATTTTTTTAATGATTTTACCAATAAATTTTTTTAATTTAATTATTTAAACTTTTAAGTTTAGTTGTAATAACTTTTTAAAAGCAGCTTTATACAAATCTGGACAAATTAAATTCTATTGTGTACAATCAATTTAAATTAAAAAACTATCTTAAATAAAGATAAAAAATTATGGCTGTACCTAAAAAACGGACATCAAAAGCAAAAAAAAATAGTCGCAAAGCTAATTGGAAAAGAAAAGCAGCAAAATCAGCACAAAAATCTTTATCATTAGCAAAATCAATTTTACGAGGTAAAACTACGAGTTTTGTATATCGTTTATATGTGGAGGAATAAATTTAGTATTTTCTTAATATACGTTTAAATTTATATTAAGAAAATACTAAATTTATTAAATCATTGTTAACAATAGATGTTTCTATTAAATTTTGAATATTAAACAAACATATTAGTTTAAAATTAGCGGATGTGGCGAAATTGGTAGACGCGCTAGATTTAGGTCCTAGTATCTTTTATTAATCTTTTGAATACTTTTTCTATGGTTCTTCCCTTTACTTTACAACAATTACGTATTTTTAAAGCCATTGCATCTGAAAAAAGTTTTACTCAAGCTGCTGAAATTCTATTTGTTTCTCAACCTTCATTGAGTAAACAAGTTAAAACGTTAGAAAATCATTTAGGAATTTTATTATTACATAGAACTGGTAATCAACTCGTACTAACTGAAGCTGGTATTGTTTTTCTTCAATATGCGGAACGAATACTTGCCTTATGTGAAGAAAGTTGTCGAGCCTTAAATGATTTAAAAGATGGAGAACGAGGGAATTTAAAAGTTGGAGCAAGTCAAACTATTGGAGCGTATCTAATTCCCCGTATAGTAACTTTGTTCGCGCAAAGTTATCCTCAAATTAATTTACAGATTGACATTGATTCGACTCGAATTATTGCAAAAAAAGTTGCTAATCGAAGTCTTGATATTGCTATTGTAGGAGGAGATATTCCTACCAATTTAAAAAAAAATTTGGAAATTGAAGATTTTGTTCAAGATGAACTGATTTTAATAATTTCAAAGTCGCATCCATTTGCAAAAAAGAAAAAAAAACAAATTAGTAAAGATGATCTTTACCATTTAAATTTTATAACATTAAATTCAAATTCCACAATTCATAAATTTATTAATAATATTTTAATTCAAAATAATATTCAAACTAAACAATTTAATGTCATTATGGAATTGAATTCGATTGAAGCTATAAAAACAGCAGTAAGTTTAGGACTAGGAGCTGCTTTTGTTTCATCTTCAGCAATAGAAAAAGAACTAGAATTAAAAACAATTGAAATTATACCAATTGAAAATATTAAAATAACTCGAACATTATCTATTATTACAAATCCATATTTGGATCGATCGAAAGCTTTTGATTTTTTTTACCGTGAATTGTGGTTAATTAAAAATTTATAAATTTATCTATTTCTAATTTAAGTTGACTTAAAGAAAATTTATTTTGTAGTATTATTTAATAAAAGGAGGAAAAAATTATGAATATGATGAATGAGATTAACTATGTAATTGTAGAAATTAGTGGAAGACAATTTTGGATTGAACCATCGCGCTGGTATGATGTAAATCGTATTCCAACAGAAGTTGGAAAAGAAATTATTTTAAATCGAGTTTTATTAGTTAGTGAAAGTGTTGGACAAGTGAGAATAGGAAGACCTTATTTAGATGCGGTAAAAGTTCGAGCAAAAATTTTAAAACATTTACGTGGTCCTAAAACTATTGTTTACAAAATGCGACCTAAGAAAAAAACTCGGAAAAAACAGGGTCACCGTCAAGATTTAACTCGAATTCTTATTGATTCGATAAACGTAACAAAAAGATAAACAAAAATATTAGTTTAAAAGAAATATAACGAATAAATTTCATTCTATTTATAATAATTAAAACTTAAGGAATATATAGATATGGCACATAAAAAAGGTGCAGGTAGTACAAAAAATGGTCGCGACTCAAATGCAAAACGATTAGGGGTTAAAAGATTTGGCGGTGAAAAAGTAAAAGCTGGAAATATTTTAATTCGTCAAAGAGGAATGAAATTTAAACCTGGTTCTAACGTTGGATATGGAAAAGATTTCACTTTATTTGCATTAATTGATGGTACTGTAAAATTTGATTATAAAGATGCTCAACATAAACGAATAAATATTATTGCTTAGTCGACTTTTCGAAATTCTTAAAAATGCTAAAAAATCCATTTATTAAACAGTCAGTTATAAATCAATATCAAACTTTAATCAATCAAATTAATTCACTTGAAACGAATTTAAAAACATTAACTGATACAGAATTAAGAAATAAAACTTTTCAATTAAAGAAGCAATATAAGGAAAAAGGAGATTTAAATGCATTAATTGCTGAATCCTTTGCAATTACACGAGAAGCAAGTTTTCGAACTTTAGGTCTTCGGCATTTTGATGTTCAATTAATTGGGGGGTTAGTTTTAAATAGTGGAAAGATTAGTGAAATGCGGACTGGTGAAGGAAAAACTTTAGTGGCAACTTTACCAGCTGTTTTAAATGCTTTAACAAATAAGGGTGTTCATATTGTTACTGTAAATGATTATTTAGCAAGTCGTGATCAAATTTCAATGGGGCAAATTTATAGATTTTTAGGATTAAATACAGGTTTAATTCAAGAAGATATGACCTTTCGAGAACGACAAAAAAATTATACAGCTGATATTACTTATGTTACAAATAATGAATTAGCTTTTGATTATCTGCGTGATAATATGGCGTCTAATCTTAATCAAGTTGTTTTACCACCTTTTAATTATTGTATAGTAGATGAAGTTGATTCCATTTTTATTGATGAAGCGCAAGTTCCTTTAATAATTTCACAAGCCGTAGAAACTTGTATTGATAAATATATTGTAGCAGCAGAAGTTGCTGAATATTTAGAAGTTAATGTTCATTTTAAAGTTGATGAAAAAAATAGAAATATTATTTTAACTGAACAAGGAACAACTCAAATTGAAAAAATTTTACAGATTGAAGATTTATATAACCCAAATGATCCATGGATTCCTTATATTTTAAGTGCGATTAAAGCGACTGCTTTATTCTTCCGCAATGTACATTATATTGTTCAAAACAATCAAATTGTTATTGTTGATGAATTTACAGGTAGAATAATGCCAGATAGACGCTGGAATGAAGGGTTACATCAAGCTATTGAAGCAAAAGAAAGTGTTCCAATTCGACAAAATACAGAAACAGCTGCATCAATTACTTATCAAAATTTTTTCTTGCTATATCCCAAATTATCAGGTATGACTGGGACAGCTAAAACCTCTGAACTAGAATTTGAAAAAATTTATGGTTTATCGGTTGAAGAAATCCCAACAGCTCGAACAAATCTTCGTAAAGACTTACCGGATTTTGTTTACAAAGATAGCTTAACAAAATGGACTGCGATTGCTAAAGAATGTAAATCGATTGCAAAAACAAAACAACCCATTTTAATTGGAACAACGACCGTTGAAAATTCGGAAATGTTAGCAGATTTGTTAAAAGAATATCAATTATCATATCGATTATTAAATGCAAAACCAGAAAATGTAAAACGAGAATCAGAGATTGTTGCCCAAGCTGGAGAAATTGGAAGCATTACAATAGCAACTAATATGGCAGGGAGAGGAACTGATATTATTTTAGGTGGAAATATTACATTTAAAGTTCGAAAGCAACTTTATAAGATAATAGTTTATTATAAAAGCCAAAAATTATTAACAACTGATATTGATTTTACTTCACAAAAAGTTTTAAGTGTTTTAAAGTCATTATTTACTGAGTCGAAATTTTTAAGTTTATCATCTACTGGAATTTTAAAATTTCTAAATGAAATTGATCAAATTCGAATTCCTAAAACTGCTTATGAATGTTCCATTAAATTTTTATTAACTCAACTAAGTCAATTTGAAAAAAAAACTCAAACTCTTAATAATAAGATTGTTAAGAATTTAGGAGGGCTTTATATTATTGGAACAGAAAGAAATAATTCACGTCGAATAGATAATCAATTACGAGGGCGATGTGGACGTCAAGGCGATCCGGGGACTTCTCGATTTTTCTTAAGTTTAGAAGATTCCTTATTTCGGAATTTTGGAAGTTCAAATCTTCAAAATTTTATGCAAAGTCAACTTTTAGATGATTTACCATTGGAATCAAATTTATTAACTAAAAGTTTAGATGCAGCTCAAAAACGAGTAGAAGAAAGAGATTATGATGGGCGAAAATATTTATTTGATTACGATGATATATTAAATAAACAACGTAATATTGTATATTATGAACGCAGAAAACTTTTAGAAAGTCAATCTCTTCGTCAAACTATTTTAGCGTATGGTGAACAAGTTATCAAAGATATTATAAACTTATTAAAAGATGATAAGTTTTATAAAGATGGGTCTGGAATCGAAGAACTTTTTAAGACAAGATTAGTAAGTTTAAAGTATGATTTAAATACTTTAGATTCATTTGAATTAAAAACTTATTTATTCCAAGAATTTTGGTTATCTTATGAAACAAAAGTTCTCGAATTTGAAATATGTGAAATTGGGTTAATTCGATCTTTTGAACGAACAATTATTCTATATTATACAGATATTGCTTGGAAAGAACATCTACAAAAAATTGCTTTATTACGTGATGCTGTAGGATGGAGAAGTTATGGACAACGAAATCCTTTGTTTGAGTTTAAAGAAGAGGCATATAATTTATTCCAAAACCGAAATGTAACAGTAAGACATTTATTAATTCGTGATTTTTTACATTCCTTTATTCTATAAAGGTTAAATTCATTTTTATTGAAAAAAAATAAATATATTTATGACAAAACGTACTTTATCAAATAAAACCCGTTCTTCTATTTTAAAAGTATCGGGATTTCGGGCCCGTATGGCAACCGCTGAAGGAAGAAAAATAATTCAAAATCGAAGAAAAAAAGGGCGAAAAAAGCTAGCAATCCAACGTTAATTGGAGGAATTATTAGAGTTAATACTGGTTATTTACTCTAATAATAAATAATTTTTTATGTAAAATTAATATAATAGGAATTTATTACACAAAATTTTGATCGAACAATTTTATGAAATTTACTGATGAATTAACGCTTTTATTAAAAGCGAGATATCCAATTATCTATATTACTACAATTGAAGAAGATCGCGTAGAATATATTATCCGCAAATCTATTAAAACAAATTTGAATCGAAGTATTTATAGTTGGGATTTTATTGATGGATATACAAATAATCCAAATAACGAAGGATTTGCAAAACGAAATCCAGTTCAAGCCCTTGAACTCATTGAACGTTTAACCCCTCAAACACCTGCATTATTTTTATTGAAAGATTTTAATCGATTTTTAACAGATATTTCCATTTCACGAAAATTAAAAAATATAACTCGAATTTTGAAACTTCAACCTAAAACAATTATTAT
Source organism: uncultured Lentimicrobiaceae bacterium (assembly GCA_964598505.1). Taxonomy (GTDB): domain Bacteria; phylum Bacteroidota; class Bacteroidia; order Bacteroidales; family WCHB1-69; genus CAZRCF01. The sequence goes on from CAZRCF010000128.1 coordinate 5,602, forward strand.
TATTGGGTCAGAATTAAATATTCCAAAAGAATTATATGATTTAATTACAGTTTTACAATTTCAATTACCAATTGATAATGAAATTAACTACGAATTAAAAAGGCTAGTTGAATCATTAAACATTGAAATTGATCAACAAATATTAGAGAGTTTAACACGAGCATGCCAAGGTTTATCTCTCGAACGTATTAGACGGGTATTATCAAAAATTATCGCTACTTATAAAACAATTGATGAAAATAGTATACAACTTTTATTAAATGAAAAAAAACAACTTATTAGTCAAACAGAAATTTTAGAGTATTGGTCTGCAAATGAAACAATTTCTAAAATTGGTGGAGTGGATAATTTAAAAGATTGGTTAAAAAAACGAAAAATTTCTTTTGGTATTCAAGCATCAAATTATGGATTACCTACTCCACGTGGTTTATTACTTGTAGGAATTCAGGGAACTGGAAAATCTTTAACTGCTAAAGCTATTGCTAATGAATGGCAATTGCCTTTATTAAAA
>CAZRCF010000128.1:6122-8139 GCA_964598505.1 uncultured Lentimicrobiaceae bacterium
TAGATGTTGGAAAACTTTTTGGAGGTATTATTGGTGAATCAGAATCTCGCCTTAGACAAATGATTGAATTAGCAGAAACAATTTCTCCTTGTATTTTATGGATTGATGAAATTGATAAAGCTTTCAGTAAAAATGAAAGCAAGGGTGACAGTGGTACAAGTAATCGTGTTTTAGCCACATTTATAAGTTGGTTATCAGAAAAAAGTAAACCAGTTTTTGTCGTTGCAACAGCAAATAATGTAGATCTTTTGCCTTTAGAAATTATTCGCAAGGGTCGATTTGACGAAATTTTTTTTCTAGATTTACCACAAAAGCAAGAACGAGAACAAATTTTCAAAATTCATATTCAAGAATTTAGACCAAATAGTTGGAAATCATTTGATTATTCAAAATTAGCTCAACTTTCTGATTCGTTTTCAGGAGCAGAAATTCGTCAAAGTATTATTGAAGCTATGTATCATGCTTTTTATGAAAAAAGAGAATTTACAACTGAAGATATTTGTTTAGCGTTAACTCAATTAATACCCCTTTCTCAATTGGAAAATAGCCAAACATTAAAATTAAAAAATTGGGCAGCCTCAGGTCGTATTCGTCTTGCTTCTACAAAATCTATTTCTATAAATTAAAATTTTCATGAAACAAAATATTTTTAAATCAATTGCAGATTTAAGGTTTGCGATATTCATTTTATTAATAATTGCATGTTTTAGCGTAATTGGAACAATTATTGAGCAAGATCAATCAATTGAAACTTATAAATTAAATTATCCTTTAACAAATCGAATTTTTGGTTTTTTAGCATGGGATATTATTCTTCAGTTTGGATTTGATCATATTTATAAAACATGGTGGTTTATAACACTTATTCTATTATTTGGAGTAAGTTTATTAACTTGTACTTTATTACAACAATTTCCCTCGTTAAAAATTGCCCGAAGATGCCAATTTTTTCGAACAACTCAGCAATTTTGTAGGTTAAATATTTCAACAAATTTGAAACATCTACTATTTTCGCAATTATTCTTTAAAATAAAAGAAAAACACTATTCTATATTTCAACAAAAAAATATTCTTTATTGCTATAAAGGTTTAGTGGGTCGAATAGCACCTATTATTGTTCATTTTAGTATGATTATAATTTTAATTGGGGCTATTTTTGGGTCTATAAGTGGATTTAAAGCACAAGAAATTGTTCCTAAAACTGAAACTTTTCATATTCAAAATGTGTTAAATAATGGACAATTTACTATTATTCCCAAAGTCTCAATACGAATAAATGATTTTTGGATTACATATACAAAACAAACAACGATTACACAATTTTATTCTGATATTTCATTTTTAAATGTTGATGGAAATGAAATTCAACGAAAAACAATTTTTGTAAATTCCCCAGCAAAGTATAACGGAATTGATTATTATCAAACGGATTGGAATATAATTGGTTTAAGACTTAAGTTGAAAAATTCTAGTATTTTTCAATATCCATTTATAAATTTACCAAATAGTCAAGAAAAAATTTGGTTAACGTGGATTAGTGCTAATGAACAATTAGATAATGGTTTAACACTACTAATTGATAATCTACAAGGGTATTGTTCAGTTTACAATAAAGTTGGTAATTTTATTGGAAATTTAGAACTAAATGAAAATTTAAAACTGGGAAATTCTCTAATATTAATAGATATTTTAAGTTCCACAGGTTTACAAATTAAAGCTGATCCTGGAATTACACTAATATACTTAGGATTTTTATTTTTAATGCTTAGTACATTAATTAGTTATATTACTTATTCTCAAATTTGGATTGTTCAAGATAAACAGAAAATCTTTATTGGCGGAAATACAACACGAGCAACCTTTGAATTTGAACTCGAATTTTTAAAGCTAGTAAAATAATTTTTGTTTCTCTATTAGTTTTGTTTTATAATTGAAACTAACAAGTAAAAGACTTGGGAAGAACTTAAATTATAAAAATCTTATTATGATCGCAACTTTAGAAAGACGCGAAGGCGTT
>CAZRCF010000129.1:0-8137 GCA_964598505.1 uncultured Lentimicrobiaceae bacterium
AATTCTAAACCAAATTTTATATTTGGGTTAAGTAAATTTCCAGTAATAAATAGCGTACTATTAACATTAACTTTTCTATTAGTATTTGTTTTATTTGTTGAATCAACTGCAAATAAAGTATTTAGCGATGCTTTTACTGGATAAATAGCCTTAATATTTATATTTGCATCTGTTGGATTACCATTCCAAATAATTGTGCCTCCATCTTCAATTTTAAACCTTTTTTGAATTAGATCTTTTAATTTCATTTCATAGTCGCCTTCCGAAACTATATAAGTACCAAACATATTAAAATCGCCATTTGAATTTACAGTCATACGAATATTTCCATTTCCAGAACCATGAAGTGAGCCTCCAGTAGATGGATCTAAGAAAATATGAAATTTTGCTAAATTATTAACATTAATTAAAAAATTTAAATTTATTCCAGTATATATTGGTTTATTTAATTTTGATTTTGTTGGTCCAATATCTGCAATATTAATAAAATTTATAAACGAGCTTTTATTTACAGTAGTTGTATATGAAATTGGAATAAATATTTCAGAATTTTTTTCAGTTTCAACTTGAGCATCTATTTGAATGTCGGGCACTGCACCATAAACATGAACTGCACCTGTTACAAAAGATTTTCCATAAAAATGATTATTTATGGTTTTATCTGTATTTAAAACCCATAAATTATTTGCATTAACTTTTAGATTTAAGTAAAAATCTTTAAAATACTTATGACTAATATATCCTGACAAAATACCTATATTATTGTTTTTGTCAATTAAAAATACACTATCAAATTCAAATCTATCTTTTTTAACGGTAATTTCTTGATTAATAGAATATGAAGTATTAAGATATCCTACTCCTAACTTACAGCGGATAAGTTTTGCTTTACCAGATAATTCTGGTGAGCTAAGTTTGCCAGTTAGTTTAAACTTACCAGTAACTAAACCATCAACATTATTAAATACTTTATTAATGTATTTTTCAATTACCTTTAATTTAAAATTTAAAACATCCGCATTAAAATCTATAGTTCCATCATTTGGATAAAAATATCCTTGCATTAAAAGAGGTTGAGCTTCACCAAAATTTCCCTTATAAGTGACCTCTGTATTTAAAAACAGCCCTTTTTTTCGTTCATCCCAAGCAGAAACTATGTTGGCAATTCCAATTTTTTGTTCATTAAATCCAAAGTCTATAATTTTCAAATTAGCAATTAATGATGCTTTGTTATAAACATTACTAATTTCTATGTTTCCTGACAATAGACCATCAAAATCTATTGAACGGTTTTTTGTTAGCGGATCTATATCTGATACATTAAAATTTACCAGCTTAATATTCATTGTTTTTTTTGGATCTTTTGAAAACTGTCCATTTAAATATATTTGTTTACTATTACTTCTAAAACTAAGGTTTTCAATCTCAATAAAACCTGTATCAATAGTAATCCTGTTACCTTTTTCAACAAACCAAATTGAGTCATTAACAATAATAACTCCTTCATTTATTATTGTATTTAAAATTGGATTTTTTGAAAATTGAATATCACCTTTTATTATACCATTATTGTTTATGGTAGTATCGGAAGTATTATTCCATGATAATGTGTAATAAATATTTCCATTATTGAGAGTAGATAATAGTTTAATATTTTCAAAATTAATCTTATCTTTTTCAGACACAATAAAATTTTCACTTAATATTTTAATCTCAAGAGTTGAGTCAACTGAATGTGCGGTTATTTTAAGTTTATTTAATGTGTTTTTGCCAAAAGTAAGGGTGTCGGATGAAACATTTAAATCTATATTTTTATTTATTATATCAATAAACCCATTTATTTTAGTTTTTCCTTTGGCTATAAATTTTGAATTTATTAATAAAGCAATTGGATTTGATTCTTTTATATTTATATCAAAATCAATCTTTCTATTATCGTTTCTTGAAACAGAAAAAATATCAAATTCATTTTTTGCTTTTTGTTTTATATTTTTTGAAAGAAAATTGCTACTTATTAATGAGCTACCAGTTGAAAATGCAGGTAAATAATTAGCAATAAACCTATTTAAAGTATTTTTTATTTCGTAAAATAAAAATTTCCCTTTAAAGGTTGCATCAACCCAATCTGAATTTATTGACAATAAACGCATTCCAATTGAATCTGATAATGATAATATTTTTAAATTATCTAAATAATATTTATTACCATTCTCATAATATTCTGTATTATTTATTAAAAGAGTACCCTGAAAATCATCAATTTTTTCACCTTTAAAATTTGCAATAATATTAGTTGATAATAAAATATTTTTATCACTTTTTATAAGGTTTAAATTTGTTAATTGAGCATTTTTAATTTTTGCATCAAATTGGTAAATAGGAACACTATTAGAATTATTAAAAGTTCCCTTAGCATCTATAAATATCTTTGAATCATCAATCAATAATCGACCTGAAAATATCTTTTGCGAATAATTACCATTTAATATTGAATTAGTAATACGGTATCCTTTATAGTTTATATAATCAATATTACTTTTTATATTAATATTTAATGTATTTGATTTTATTCCTGAGCCAAAAATATTAGCCTGAAAAGTTGTTTCAATAATTCCAATAGTAGAATCAATTTCGGATATTTTAAAATTGTCGGCAGCAACATTGCCAATATATGTGATATTATCATCTTTGTTTTCAACTTTTAAATCAAAATTCAAATTACCTACTTTACTTTCAAAAGTTGCATTTGCATTAAAATTATCATAAAAACCATTGAAACTTGCAAATAAATTAATAATACCAAATTTGCTAAATATTTGAGGTATTTTTAATAAATTATTATTCGGCAATCGAATATTTTCAACATCTTTTAGTGTTGTTGATAATTTATGAATATTTGCATCAAAGTATGTTTTTGAAATATTTGGAAGTCCTTTTATGATAAAATCTCCATCTAAAAAAGTACTATTTCCGGAAACCAATTTTAAATTTTTAATTGATAGATTGCTAATAGATCCATTAATTCGAGCAACAAAAGTTAAAGAATTATCAAAGGCTCTAATATTCTTAGAAATAAAACATAAATCAGATGTCTGAAAATGTGAGCGATATATATCAGCTTCAATAATTACTTTATGAATGAAATCTTTAAAATCTTCAGTAGATTTATATTTAAGTTTTAAATCGGTATGAATATTTGATTTTAAAGTTTTTATTTTCAAATCGTTAAAATATATTTGTTGTGGTTGGAATTTAAAATTGCAACTAAAATCTTTTAAATAAAAACCAGAGCTATCAAATATTGAAAGATGATTGATTCGTGCTAAAATTGTATCACCTTTAATATTTATATTTTCAATTTTAAGATTAAAATTCGATAGTTTAAGGTGATTAAAATCAATAAAACCTTGAGTTAAAGCTTTATCTTTGTGATTATTATCAAAATTAATACAAACATTATTTAATAAAAATGAGTTTGCTTTAAACGACCATTTTTTATTATTAGATTTTGTTTTTGGCGAAAAATAATCAATTAAGAACTTTATGTTAAAAACTGAATCTGTTTCATATTTTTTTATATTTATTTTTGGATTTTTTAAATCAATAGAATTTATTAAAATAATTTTATTAAAAAAATAAATATTACCAATATCTGCTGATAATTTTTCAACTTCAATCATTGAATTATGATGTTGATCGCAAATTTTAAGATTTTCAAAATTAACATCAAGTTTAAGCGAAATTTTTACTTTATCAATTGAAATTTCTGTATTTAATTCTTTTGAAAAATATGATGCAGCTTTTTTAGCAATTAATGTTTGAATATAAGGTATTGAAAGCAAAATAATAGAAATAATAATAAGCGAAAGTATGCTTATTAAGCTCCAAATAGTAATTTTTCTAATTTTTTTAATAATTTTGCTATTCAAAATAATCAATTATGAGTGTTTATATTCTTGGCATCGAGTCATCTTGCGACGATACTTCAGCTTCAATAATTAAAGATAACGTTTTGCTATCAAATATTATTGCTAATCAAAAAGTACACCAAAAATTTGGTGGTGTAGTTCCCGAATTAGCATCGCGTGCACATCAGCAAAATATTATTCCTGTTATTGATGCTGCCATTAAAGAAGCAAAGATAACAAAAAAGAACATTTCTGCAATCGCTTTTACAAGAGGACCCGGATTATTAGGTTCATTATTAGTTGGCACCTCGTTTGCAAAAGCATTTTCTTTAGGATTAAACATCCCACTAATTGAAGTTGATCACTTGCAAGCACACATATTAGCTCACTTTATTAAATATCCAGATAAAGAGACTAATATTCCTAAATTTCCATTTATTTGCTTAACAGTTTCGGGTGGTCATACCCAAATTTCTATTGTAAAAGATTATTTTGATATGGAAATTATAGGAAGAACTATTGATGATGCTGCAGGAGAGGCATTTGATAAATCGGCGAAAATACTTGGATTACCCTATCCTGGAGGTCCCTTAATTGATAAATATGCTAAAGATGGTAATTCTAAAGCATTTAAGTTTTCGGAAGCAAATATTAAAGATTTGGATTTTAGTTTTAGTGGACTTAAAACTTCTTTTCTCTATTTTTTGAGAGATAAACTTAAAGAAAATCCAAAATTTATTGAAAGTAATTTGAATGATTTATCGGCATCAATACAATTTGCAATAGTAAATACTTTAATGAAAAAACTTGTTAAAGCAGCAAAAGATTATAATATTTCGGATATTGCTATTGCTGGTGGGGTTTCGGCAAATTCAGGACTAAGGGAAACATTAATTAATAAGGGAAAAGAATTAAATTGGAATGTTTTTATTCCACCATTTGAATTTACAACCGATAATGCAGCAATGATTGCTATTGCAGGTTATTATAAATTTTTAAAAAATGATTTTACAAATCAAAGAATTAAGCCTTACACACGTCAAAAATAATTACTACTTACCCCTTCTTTGAAAAATAATTAATACTGTGTGTATTAAAATTTTAATATCCATTTGCAACGACATATTTTCGATATAAACTAAATCGTATCGCAAACGTTCAACCATTTGCTCAACATTTTCGGCATAACCATATTTTACTTGCCCCCAAGATGTTATACCAGGTTTTACTTTATGAAGTAATTTATAATGAGGTGCAATTTTAACAATTTTATCAACAAAAAATTGTCTTTCGGGGCGTGGACCTACAAGCGTCATATCTCCAATTAAAACATTATAAAACTGAGGTATTTCATCTAATCTCGTGGTTCGCATCATTTTTCCAAAAGATGTAATTCTGTTATCAGTATATGAGGATAGTTGCGGTCCATTATTTTCAGCATCAACAAACATTGAACGAAATTTATAAATATCGAATAACTTTCCACGTAAACCTACCCTTTTTTGATAATAAAAAATTGGACCTTTAGATGTTTTTTTCACTCCAATAGACAAAATAACAAAAACAGGTGATAATATAATTAAGCATATAATTGAAACAAAAATATCAACAACGCGTTTAACTACTTTTTGCCACAAAGGCATTAAATCAGGATATATTTGAATTAATGGTTCATCTAATATTGATGTCATTTTTACCGAACCAAGTAAAATATCTTGAATTTGCGGCATAATTTTTATTACAATATTTGTGTCTTCTAATAACGACAATACTTGTTCAATATATTTTCTATTTCCATTTTGTGCCGCAATAATTATCTCTTCAATATTATTACTTTTTACAATTGAGTCTAAGTTTTCGATACTTCCTAAGTTTGGCAAAATTCCAGCTAATGAATGATTTTTGTTATTATCAAAAGTAACAAATCCAACAAATTTATTTCCCGAATTAATATGTTGTTTTTTTAATTCATTAAAAATATTAACAGCTATTTCATTATCTCCTAATAAAATTGTATTAAACCCAATTAGCCCATTATGTATTTTTTTTACTGTAAATGTTGTAATAATAAAACGTGGAACGTATGTAATAATTAAATGCAGAAAAAAAAGCATAAAATAATACTCAATATAATTACGATAGGATAAAATAATATCATCTAATATTAATGCAAAGAAAATTATTATTGTACCAATAAAAGTAATTATTAAAGTTTGTTCAAACTCTTTTAGTCTGGATTTGCGATAAATTTTTCGATAAAACCCAGTAAATGTATATAATATAAGCCAAAAAATCGGTATTAATATAATACCTAAGTAAAAATTATTGTCTTTTAATATATTATCGTAAAAATTATCAAATATATCTGAATTTACTATAAACTTTCGATATGTAAAAAACAAACACCAAACAATAATTGCTGAAAAATAATCAGCTAATAAATATTTTAATACTTGTAGTTTTTTATTCATTAGATTGCATTAAATAGTTATTATTTTGATGTTGCAGCCCTAATTAATTTAATATTATCAAACCAAAAATTATCTTCAGTAACACCGTCTCTTATTGCTCCGGTAAAATAAAATCTAAAATCATTAGCGTCAATTTCTTGGCTTATTGCTATAGTTAAGTTAACATAAACTTTATTCCATTTATCAGTAGGATTTAAAACAATAATTGGGCTTTTAATTATTTGTGATGAATAATTTGCCATTAATCCAACAACAATTGGGCTAGTGCATTTATAGTTCATTTCTAAAAAAACATAATTACCTTTTTTTGGCATAACAAAAGCATCTTTAGTTTGAATTTCAAATTTTGGTTTATTTTGTGTAATACAAACTAATCCGGATTTATTACTAATTTCTGTTAAATTTTGATAATTTTTATAGACTTCTGATTGGTTATTAGAAATTAATAATGATGTATCACTATTTGATGTTTTTTCGAGTGTTGTTCCAGCATTCTCAAAATCTTCATAAAAAACTTTTGTTGTGGAGGGGTCAACTTCAAAAACCGGATTAATATGAACTGATGACCCTTCAATAAGATTTTCTGTAAATATTTTTCCTTTATAGAAAGGATATGAAGCTCTTGTTCCTGAAATACCATTTACTTTTATACCTGCTAATAAAGTTAGCTTTGTTTCTCCTGAAAGCAATACCGGTATGCGAGCAGGCAATTCGTAACAGCCAACTAAATTATCGTTAGCATATAACCATACATCAGAAATTTTATGAGATGAGGTACCATAAGTAGCATAGTCGGAAGCAACATTAACTGAATCAATAACAACGTAAGATGGATTTTTTTCATCAGGATTAATTATATCGCAAGACTGTAATAAAATTGCAATAAATAAAATAGAGCAAACAAATAGTAGGTTTTTTTTTATCATGAAAATAATATTATAATTTATATTTAACGTAGAAAGCACATATTTATTTCATTGAACTAATAATTAATTAAATCAACTTAAGAATAATAAATATTTATATATTGCCAAATTGAAGATTTCTTATTAATTTCGCAAAAGAAAACAAAAAAAACCATTTTTCAAAATTATTATTATATAAAAATGACAGACTCTTTCAGACACAAAGGATTACGAAAAAAATTAGTTGAGGAACTAAAAGTAAAGGGAATAATTGACGAATCAGTTTTAAATGCTATTTCTGAAATTCCAAGACACCTTTTCCTTGACTCTTCTTTTCTAGAGTTTGCATATAAAGACAAAGCGTTTCCAATTGGCTCAGGTCAAACAATTTCGCAACCTTATACTGTTGCTATTCAAACCGAATTACTTAAAATAAAAAAAGGTGATAAAGTTTTAGAAATTGGCACCGGTTCTGGTTATCAAGCAGCAGTTTTATATTTAATGGGAGCAAAAGTTTTTACTATTGAACGACAAAAAGAATTATTCTTAAAAACAAAGCCATTTCTTACTTCCTTAAAATACAAAGCACAGTTTTTCTTTGGCGATGGTTATAAAGGTTTACCATCATACTCTCCTTTTGATAAGATACTTGTTACATGTGGTGCTCCATTTATTCCGGAAGCACTTTTTGAACAATTAAAAATTAATGGTATTCTGGTAATTCCTGTTGGAGATGATATTCAAACGATGATAACTATTACAAAAGTAAGTGAAACAGAATATATTAGAAAAGAAAATGGAACTTTTCGTTTTGTTCCTATGCTTGAAGATAAATCGGATAAGAGGTAAAAGG
>CAZRCF010000130.1:0-8111 GCA_964598505.1 uncultured Lentimicrobiaceae bacterium
TTTTTCTATAAACTTATGACCTCTTCGAGGTCAGGAATTAAAATCGTTTTTTTTGTTTTTTAGTTTAATTAAAGATTGATTCAATAGACGATTTGTTTGAAAATATAGAAAGTATTCAGATGGCTATGCTATAAAAATTGTAAAACCCAATATCAGTATTGCTTTATCACACTGAATTTAAGTAATAAATGTAATATTTTATTTTAACAAGCTTATAATTAAAGATTTACATTTAATTTTCGTCATTCAAATTTATTCTTTTCTTCAATACTTTTGTATTTAGGTGTCAAAATATAAAATAATGTTGCTCTTTTAAAAGGGTTTTCATAATAATAATCTTGGTTATTGCCTATTTTTTTTCCATTGAAATGACGTTTGTCAATTTCTTTTACTGAATTTATATAAAATTCATTGTCAATAAAAATAAATTTCTGTGAATTTTCTGATAATGTAATCGCTAAATAGTTTCTAAATCTTAGTGGTGAATTGTTGTATAAATAGTTTTTATAATAAATTGTAGTTTGTTTTTTAGGTTTATCATTTCTTGAAACTATTGAGGAGTCATAATTAGAAAATTCAAAATAATCAATTGGAAGTAATAAAAATTGAGATCTATAATAATTTGATTTTGGAGGTATAAATGTTATTCTTTCTGGTTTAATAGTATGTGTATTTGAATAGGTTTCGCCATCTGATGTAACACCAGGTTTTAGTAATGGTCCATTATAGTAATATTTGCCATAATATTTACTATAATTACTTGATTCAGTTTCTTCAACCCAATAGTTTAATTTATTGTCATTGTAGATAAAAGACGAATTTTTCCAGTCAATATAAATAGGTTTATCTAATTTGTTGTAAACTGCAAAAGACATAACACCTTTATTTGACCAAAAGTTATATGTGATTTTTACGCTATCTGTTTCATAGATAAAATAATTATCCTTTAATTGAGTATTTGTTGAATTCGTATCAAATACCTGTACAAATTCGCGATTGCAACTGCTTAATATTATTAGCAAGAAAATAATAATTGTATGTTTTTTCATAGTAAAATAGTTCTTTTGTTAATGTATAAAATGTTTATTTTTGATTATTATTGACAAAGCAAAAATATAATAAATTTGCATTAAAACAAATATATATTTTAAAATAGTAATTGTTAATGGTTATTTACCAACTAAACCAGCTAAAAACACTAAAAAACATCGTGAGCATCGAAATTACGCATGGTGGAATTTATAAGGAAAAAGCGAAAAGAAAAAAGTATGAACCCCAAATTTCTAAATTATAGGTTTAAATACCGACCTCATCAAAAAAGCGTTAAAAAAAAGTAATCATTTTTACGTTAAAAGCGAGGCGGGTGCTATGATGCTAATAAATAACAAACAGCAAAATCCGTCACGTTGTTATAAATTTACTTAAATAAATTTTATTGCTTGTCTCGCTTAGTAAAAATGATTACTTTTTTAGCATTTTTGGTGCAGTCTTGAATTTTTGGTTACTTTTGTTTCAAGACAAAAGTAAAGGAAGAAATCATTTTCATTTTGGTACAAAGTTAGTTACAAACTAACATTTATTAAATGCGAAGTTGCAAACTTCGCATAACAGGTTACCTTTTGTATCAGGGCAAAAGTAAAAAGGAAGAAATTATTATTTTAATATCTCGATTTTTTATTAACTTTGCTCATATTTTAACAAATTAAATAAAAAACTACAATTTTGAAAATTATAGCCGACTATCCTTTATGGTTTATCCTGTTTTGTTTGCTTATTGGTGGCTTGTTTTCATTTATTTTGTACTACAAAAACACTCCCGATAATTTAAAACGAAATATTGTAATTTTATTAATTTCTCTTAGGTTTTTATTAGGAACCTTAATAGCCTTTCTGCTTTTAGCTCCGCTGTTTTTAACACATACACGCCAAACAGAAAAACCACTTATTGTTATTGCCCAAGATAACTCATCGTCGATATTACTTTCTTCCGATTCGGCTTATTACAAAAACGAATATTTAAAAAAACTTACAGAAATTAAAAACAAATTATCCCAAAAATTTGAAATTCGTGAATATTCTTTTGGCGATAAACTACAAAAAGCACTTAATATTGATTATTCGGGCAAACAAACAAATATTTCGGTTTTATTTGATGAAATGAAACTTGTTTTTGCAGGCAGAAACGTTGGTGCTATCGTTTTGGCTACCGATGGTATTTACAATCAAGGCAGCAACCCTTTGTATATTGCCGAAAAATTGCCTTTCCCTGTTTATTGTGTTGCTATGGGCGATACAACTCCGCGAAACGATTTGCTAATTTCATCAATAGACTATAATAAAACTGTAATATATAAAAATAGTTTTTCTGTTGAAGTAAATGTTTTTGCTACCAAATTTGCAGGTAAAAAGTCGAAAATAACATTAAGTAAAGACAATAATGTTCTGTTTTCAAAAGATATTTCAATTCAAAATGATAGATACACAGAAACAGTTCGTTTTTTTGTTGATGCAACCGAAAAAGGTATTCAAAAATATAGAATTTCTCTACAGCCAATTGCTGGCGAATTTACTTTAATCAATAATTTTTATGATATTTATGTTGAAGTATTAGATAATAGAGAAAAAATATTGATAACTTATAACACTCCTCATCCTGATATTTCGGCACTTAAACAAGCTCTCGAATCATCGGAAACTTATCAAGTTGATGTTAAGCAAGTTTCGGAAATTGATAAACCTTTGCGAGAATATAATTTTATAATATTAAATCAACTACCCGATAAAAAATTTAGTAATCAAAATTTGTTTGACCAAATTAAACAAGACCAAATACCTGCATTGTATATACTTGGAAATCAAACATCTTATCCATTATTTAATAACTTAAATTCAGGATTAAATATTCAGCAGTCGAATAATTTGGTAAACGAGGCTTTGCCTTCAATAAACAGCAATTTCGTACTTTTTACATTATCTAATGAGTTTAAGCAATTTGTTTTGCAATTGCCACCATTAACATCGCCTTTTGGAACATATAAAATTTCACCATCTGTAAACACATTATTTAATCAAAAAATTGGTTCAGTAACTACATCAATGCCATTAATATTATTTAACGAAACATCAGAAAATAAAAGTTGTGTTATAGCCGGAGAAGGGATTTGGCGGTGGCGTTTAACATCTTATGTAATGTATAATTCGCATCAGGTATTTGATGAAATGATTTGTAAATTAGCACAATATCTTTCAGTTAAAACGGATAAATCGAATTTTAGAATTAAAATTCGTCAATTTTTTAACGAAAATGAAAATATTAGATCAACAGCCGAACTATACAACGATGCCCGTGAACTTATTAATGACCCTGAAATAAATTTTAATATTATTGATTCGTCAGGCAAAAAATATCCTTATATATTTTCAAGGGTTTACAATACATATAGCCTCGATGCCGGTGCCTTTCCTGTGGGCGATTACAAGTGGCAAGCATCAACAAAAATAGGAGAGAAGCTATACCAAAAAAATGGTGCTTTTACTATTCAAAAAATAAATTTAGAAGCATTAAATACAATTTCGGATATTAATTTGCTAAGAAATTTAGCTGCAATTAATAATGGAGAAGTTATTTCGGCAAAAAATATTGAGAACGTAGTTGATAAAATTAATAGCAACCAAAGTATTAAACCTCTATCGTATCATACTCAACAATTTACCGAGCTAATTTCAAAATGGTGGTTTTTGGCTTTAATTATTTTAATTGCTACTGCCGAATGGTTTATTCGCAAATTTAACGGCTTATACTGATGTCAATATTTTTTATATTATCAAAAATATTATCATTTCTAATAAATCCACTGTTTTGGATTGGTTTATTGCTGATTTTTGCATTGATTTTAAAAAACAAAGTTAAAGCACGAAAGTTTTTAATTGCTTCAATAATATGTTTTTTTGTATTTTCAAATAATTTTATTGTCGATATTTTTATCAGAGCATGGGAAGTTGAAATTGTACCAAATAATAAGCTAAAAGATAATTACGATGTTGGAATTGTGCTTGGAGGCGGAATAGTTACTTACGACAAACGCTTTGATAGGCTTATTTTCAGAAATAACACCGATAGGCTTTTGCAAGCTATTAACCTTTACCATAAAAAGAGAATTAACAAAATAATGATTTCAGGCGGTTCGGGAACGATACAATATAGAAACGTTATTGAATCGGATTTAATTAAAAGATATTTAATAGAGAATAATATTCCCGATTCTGTAATTTTAATTGATAATAAATCGGATAACACATACCAAAATGCAATTTTTACAAAAAATATTATTCGTGAAAAAAAATTAAATACCTGTTTATTAATAACTTCCTCAATGCATATTCGTAGGGCTAAAGGTTGTTTTGAAAAACAAGGATTGCTTTTTGATTTATATCCAACCGATAAATTAGTTGGTAAATGGCGATTTGATATTGAATATTTGTTAGTGCCAAATATTGATGCTTTAAAACGATGGAATATATTATTACACGAAGTTTTTGGCTATTTTACTTATAAAATAATGGGATATTTATAAAAACATTTTTCCGAAATACAATTTTTAATAATTAAATAAACACTTAAAATGAATGCAGATATAATATTTATAATCATTATATTAATAATTATAACAAGTTATTTTTTTGATACATGGCTTGAAATAATAAATCACAATTATCGTAAAAATCCACTTCCCGAAAATGTAAAAGATGTTTACGATATTGAAAAAATTAAAACGCAAGAATCGTATCATAATGCAAATTTCAAGACCGATCAAATATCTTCTGCAATTTCATTTATTTTAATATTAGGAGTTTTATTTGCCGGAATATTACCAAAATTTGATACATTTTTAAGAGGATATACACAAGATTCTTTTTGGTTGGCAGCACTTTTTTTTGGTGGTATTTCATTAGTTTCAATGCTTATTTCGTTGCCATTTTCAATTTATAGCACATTTGTAATTGAAGAAAAATTTGGATTTAACAAAACTACCACAAAAACTTTTATCTTAGATATTATAAAATCGACACTTTTAGCTATTGTTTTTGGTGGAATAATATTATATGCAGTAATTTGGTTTTTAAATCAAACAGGGGAGTGGTTTTGGGTTTGGATTTGGGCTATTATTATTGCTTTTTCGCTATTTATGACTATGTTTTATTCAAATATTATTGTTCCATTATTTAACAAACAAACTCCATTACCTGATAATGAATTACGCTCGGAAATTGAAAAATTTGCTATAAAAGCAGGTTTTACATTAAAAAATATCTATGTTATTGATGCTTCAAAACGTTCAACAAAAACAAATGCCTATTTTACAGGTCTGGGAAAGAAAAAACGAATTGTTTTATTCGATAATCTTATCGAAAAACATACAACAAGTGAAATTGTAGCGGTTTTGGCACACGAAATAGGTCATTATAAACACAAACACTCGTTATGGAATATTATAATATCATTTTTTCAAACAGGAATTATTTTGTTTATATTAAGTTTATTTATTAATAATCCATTGTTATCTAAATCATTAGGAGCCGATAACCATTCGTTTCACATTAGCATTATTGCTTTTGGTTTATTATTTGAACCTATTTCAATGGTTACTTCATTTTTTACGACATTTCTTTCACGAAAATTTGAATATCAAGCTGATGATTATGCTGCAAGTTTCGGTTTAGCCGATGATTTGGCATTAGCATTAAAAAACCTCTCAAAGGACAATTTAAGCAATATAAATCCTCATCCATTTTATGTTACTATTCACTATTCCCATCCGCCATTACACAAAAGATTAGAAAATTTGAATAAATAAATGCAAAAAATTGGATTGTATTATAAAATAAATTGTAATTTCGATAAAAATATATATGAAATGAAAAACAGATTTCAAATACTTATTACTTTATTGATTTTTAGCAATTTAATTTATTCGCAAACTTCAACAAATTTCAAAGTTCCATTGTCGAGTAAAGTAAATTTAAAATATGCTGAAGATAAATGGAAAGTAACAGTTAAAAGCCTTGAAGATATATACGAAGGAAATAAAACTTATGCAAAGTTATTTAAGGAGCATAAACAAAAAACAGAATCTTTATATAAACGTAAAGATTATAATCCACTAAAAATTAAAGAAAAAAGTAAAGAAATAATTGCTGATACATTTTTAATTTTAAAAAATTTTCAAGGAAATGCTTGGGGAGGTGGAACTCCAAACGATAACTCATTAGCTATTTCAAACGGAAATATATTATTGTCGGCAGTAAATTCGAGTTTAAATATTTACGATATAAATGCCGATTCGATGCTTAAATCAATTCCTATGACTGTTTTTTCGCAGGGAATTGACAGTATAAGCAGCAATCAGTATGACCCAAAAATGATTTACGACCCTCAAGAAGATCGTTTTATTACAGTATTTTTGGCTGGCACTAATAGCAGTCAAACGCATATTATTATTGGTTTTTCGGAAACCAACAATCCTCTTGATAATTGGAATATGTATAAAATTAACGGAAATCCTTTTTCCGACACAAGTTGGTTTGATTATCCGGCAATAGCATTAACAAAAGGTGAACTATTTTTAACAGGAAATTTATTAAAAAATGGAGGTTCATGGCAAACTTCTTTCAAACAAAGTATTATTTTTCAAATTGATAAAAAAACTGGTTATCAAGGTTTACCATTAAATCTTAAACTTTGGTCTGATATAAAATTTAAAAATAAACCACTTCGTAATATTCAACCTGTTCAGGGTGGCGATAGCTTATTAGGACCAGATATTTATCTTTTAAATAATTTTAATTTTGCCACACAAAACGATTCAATTTTCCTTATTCATATTTCGGATAGTATTGGAAATAGTTCGGCACAATTAACAGTAAAACCTGTAATTTCGGATATTGCTTATGGAATGCCTCCCGATGCTCGCCAAACTACCGGAAACAAACTTGCAACAAATGATGCAAGAGTTTTAGGTGCATTTTTGCAAAATAATAAAATCCAATTTGTAAATAACACAATAGATACAAATTGGGGTTCTGCAGGTGTATTTCACGGTATTATTTCAAACTATTCAGATAATAATCCTACATGTCATGCAAATATAATTTCAGATTCACTATTAGACTATGGTTATCCAAATATTTCATTTTCAGGCAAAAATGAAAATGAAGATCAAGCAATAATAACTTTTGATTATACAGGACCAAGTTTAAATTACCCTGGTGTTTGTGGTTTGTTTTTTAGAGGAAATGATGGATATTCAAAAATTGTAAAGATCAAAAAAGGTACTGCATATATAAGCTTAATTAGCGGAACAGATCGCTGGGGCGATTATACTGGAACTCAGAGAAAGTATAACGAACCAGGAAAAGTATGGATAAGTGGTACTTTCGGATATTCTGCATCAATGTATAAACCTAATGGAACTTGGATTGCCGAATTATATAATTATTACGAAACTCCACTTCCAATAATACCTTTGGTTCCTGAATTTAAAGTTTTTCCTAATCCATCTTCAGGAAGAGCTTATATTGAATTTCCTTTAGAAGAAAATCAGCAAATATTAATTCAAATTTTTGATATTCAAGGAAATTATACCGACAAATTAACCACTACAAATGCTTCAAAAGGTAATAATTTATTATCATTTTCTACTTCACATCTTCGTAAAGGAATTTATATAATAAGGGTTTTAACATTAGAGGATAAAGAATTGTTTTCAACTAAAATTGTTGTTAATTAGCTTTTATATCAATACTTTTCTTAATAGAATTTTGATTATTATAAGACAAATATTGTAGAATATTAGATATATGAGGCTCATACATCTGTAAAATAACGATGTCAGGTTTTTCTATTTCAATTATATCTAAATTAAATTTGTATTGCCATTTATCAAATATATATACCGAATGGCTGAAATTTTCGGAAACAAAAGGCAATAAAGCTCCAAAAAAAGAATCTCTAATTATAACAGCTTTAGGCAATAGATTGTCAGGGATGCATTTAGCAATTTCATATTCATTTGCATATCCAAAACCTTGAACAACGGGATAATTTCTTTTTG
>CAZRCF010000131.1:0-7365 GCA_964598505.1 uncultured Lentimicrobiaceae bacterium
GGAAATTCGTATCTTCCAATTCCTGCAACTGTGTAAGTAGCATCAGCAGGAAGACTTCCACGCATAAATACAAAGTCTCTTAAAGTTCCATCAATACCACCATTTACACCCATTACTAAATCGAAGTGCATTGGAAGTTTAATAAAATCTTTTTTCTGTAAGCGAAGAGCCATATCAATCATGCTTTTATCAAAACATTCAAGTTCGGGTTTTATTCCTCGTTCAATCATACGTTTGCCAAAATACTTAATTGTATTTTCGGTATTTGTAAAAACATCGTCGCCGCCAAAATTGCATGTACCACAATCAAGAGTAGCCATTTCGGGATTAAGCTCAGTTGGTTGAAGGCGTTCATCATCGGTCATGCCAACAGCACCACCGGTTGAAGGCTGAATAATTACGTCTGGAATTTCGGCTTTTATTGCGTCCATTACTAGTTTAAATCGGTTTTTATCTTGAGTAGGGGTACCATCATCCCAACGAACATGAAGATGAATAATGCTTGCACCGGCTTGGTATGACGATTTTGCTTCTCTAACACATTCTTCAATAGTGTAAGGAACAGCAGGATTGTGTTCTTTTAAAACTTCTGCACCGCATATAGCTGCGGTAATTATTAATTTTTCCATAACTTTTGTGTTTATTTTTTTAAATACTTGTTAATCAAATTTATCATTTTCTATAACATTTTCTATTTGTGTTTTAAGCAATGGTATTTTATTTATAGCAACATCCCAAACAATTTTATAGTTTACACCAATATAATCGTGAATTAATTTATCACGCATTCCAGCCATCTCTTTCCATGAAATATCACCCCATTTCAATTTATAATCAATAGTTATATTTTTTGTTGCTTCGCCAATTATCTCTAAACTTCTAGTAACTGCTCGTTTTAAAACATTATCAGAAATAAAATTATCGTAATCAGATATTTGTTCTGAAATACTTACAATGAAATTACATTCATCTAAAATATGCTTTAAATAATTAATTGGTGATTTTAACATATTCTACTTCTTTTAATATTTGAGGACCAATATATTTACTTAATCCATTTTCTGTTACAACTTCAACTTTTTTGTTTTTAAATAAATCATCTAGTAAAAAACAAAAATTTATAAAGTTATCAAAGTTCTCCATATCATCAAAAAACTCAATATAAATATCTATATCGCTATCTTCATTTTGCTGATTTCGAACGTAAGAACCAAACAAACCAATGCGTTTTACACCAAATTGTTTAATTTTTCCTTTATTGTTTTGTAAAGTAAAAATAATTTTTTGTTTATCTAAATTAACCATAGGTTAAAAATTGTAATAGTTTAGTTATTTGTCTCTATTTTCTTTGACAATTTTTAGGCACAACGCATGTTCCGCTTGCTCTACAAACAACAATAGGTTCGGTTAAAACATCGCAAGCCGAATCGGAAATATCGGGACGAGGAACAATAACTTTACGAGCTTCAAAAGTCATTTTACGAGATGAGTTTCCAATATTTATTATTTCGCCAACCGCTTCTATGTAGTCGCCTGCATAAACAGGGGCAATAAACTCAACATTATCGTAAGCCTTAAAAAGACCTTCATCACCATCGTTGATAATTAATAATTCGGTAGCTACATCGCCAAAAAGTTGTAACATTTTAGCACCATCAACAAGGTTGCCACCATAATGAGCATCGTGTGAACTCATTCTTACTCTGATTATTGATTGTTTCATATTTTGTTTTTTATATTATCTTTTAATTTTCAAATATTTAGTTTTATTTTAAATTACATTTAGCTTACCCTAAAAGTGCCTTTATCAATTTAAAGCACCATTCTACATGTACCATTTACCGTGCACCATTCACCATTTACCTTGGTTTAGTTCACAATATAATCTATAAAAATTGATGATGTATGAACTTGTTCCATACTAATTTCACCAATTTCAACTAATTCAATAGCTTCGGTAATTACAACATCGGCAGCCATTGCCATTAAAGGATTAAAATTTTGTGATGTTCCTTTATAAATAAGATTTCCTGATTTATCGCTAATACTTGCACCAATTAATGCCAAATCGGCTCTAAGGGGCAATTCTAAAATATAATCTTTTTCGTCAACGTTAATAATTTGTTTACCTTCTTGAACAACAGTGCCAAGACCAGTTTGAGTAAGAAAACCACCTAATCCGGAGCCGCCCGAACGCACTCGTTCTGCCAATGTTCCTTGTGGAATAAATTCAACTTCAATTTCTTTAGCATTAAGCTGGTCAATTGTAGCAGGATTTGTGCCAATATGCGATGTAATTACTTTTTTAACCTGCTTGTTTACTATAAGCAAACCAACTCCTTTATCGGGAAAAGCTGTGTCGTTGCATATTAGCGTTAAGTTTTTTACATTAGTTTTTGTTAATGCTTCAATTATCTTTTTTGGTGTGCCATTTGCCATAAAACCTCCAACCATTATAACCATTCCGTCTTTTATTTTGGCAACTGCCTCTTGTACTGAAATAATTTTATTCATGAAATTATAATATTTTTATTTTTTAATTTTTTTTATTTGCACTTTAACAATCCGATTGCTTTATAATTTATATGCTTATATACACTTTGCAAAGTTAGATAAAAATATCAATCATAAATACTTTATTATAGTTTTTTAATCTGTAAATAGTTATAAGTTGTTGGATGTTTTTTGTTAAAACGATTATTATTTATATCGTTTTTTTATTATACAAATACGTTTTAAATGATTTTTTTAGATGTATTTATGTTGTGAGTATTTGTTGTTGGTAAATAAAAATATCATTTTTACAAAAAACATACTAAATATCTTCAATGTTTTGTATATTTGTTTTTTATTTTTTTAAAGATTTATTATAAAAAATATAATGAGTAATATTATTGTACCAACTGATTTTTCAAAAGGATCTGAACATGCTTTAAAGTATGCATTAAAATTAGCTTCAATTTATAATGCAAAAATTAAATTATTATGGATTGAAAAACCAGAAACTCTTTCAATTTACGGCGATAATGATAATTATAATATTAAAATCGAAGCACGTAAAGCTTTAAATGAACAAATTGAAGCTATTAATATTATTTATCCAAATATTGAAATTCATTCAAAAATAAAAAAGGGAAAAATTTATCGCGAAGTAAGCAATTATGCTTTAGCCGAAAAAGCATCAATGATTGTAGTTGGCTCACATGGCAGTTCTGGATATGAGGATTTTTGGATTGGGAGCAATGCTTTTCGAATAGTAAATTCAGCTCAATGCCCAGTTATAATTATTCGTCAAGGGTTTGAAATACCAGAAAAAGGCATTTCAAAAATTATATTTCCAATTGACCATACTACAGATACTCTTAAAAAATTGTCTTTTGTAATTCAATTTGCCAAAATATTTAATGCAGAAATAGATGTGTTAGCATTATATTCAACTACTATTAAATCGTTAAAAGTAAAGGTAGATAATTCGTTAAAAGATGCCACAAAACTAATTCAAAAGGAATCTATAAAAGCAACTTATAACATTTTACAATCTGAAAACATTTTAATTGATATTTTAAAATATATTGAAAAGTCTGATGCTAATTTAATATCAATTATGACAGAACATAATCAAACAGAATTAAATTCGATGTTAGGTCAGTTGCCTCAGCAGATTATAAATCAATGTCAAATACCAATTTTATCAATAAATTCAAACGATTCAAATATATTAATTTAATAAAACATGAAAAAAATATTTTTTGTTTTATTTATATTTATTTTATCAATTGTAACATTAAAAGCACAAAATATTGTTGTGCAAAGAGATAGCTTAATTGATAAATTAATTGAAAATCATAAACAGGCAAATATTAAAATTGGAGTTATTTCTGGATATAGAGTTCAAATATTTTTCGATTCAGGTAATAATTCTCGCCAAAATGCCGAAGCAATAAAAAATAATTTTACATTAAAATATCCCGATGTTCCAGTATATCTTACATTTAAAGAACCCAATTTTAGAGTAAGAATTGGTGATTTCAGAACACTAATTGAAGCTCGTGGGTTTCTTAACAGAATTCAAATAGAATACCCAAACGCATTTGTAATAAAGGATAAAATAAAATTTCCAATTTTGCAAAATAAAAAGATAAATACTGAAAATGAGTAAGATGTATTGCTTTTTATTTTTTTTTCAATATCTTTGCATTTAATTAACGTGAATAATTATTAATTTAAATAGAATAAAAATGAAAAAATCAAGTCTTAAAATTTTAATACTGTTATTTTTATCAGTTACAATTTTATCAGGTTGTGCATTAAAAAAAATGGTAAAGAACTATGGTCAAGTTAGTTACGAAGTAATTCCATCGGTATTAGAAAGTCATGGAGGTAAAATTAAAGTAACAATTAAAGGAACAATTCCTGCAAAATACTTTGATAAAAAAGCAATTATTGAAATAACACCTGTACTTACTTATGGAAGTGGTTCAACAAAATTAAAACCAATTAAGTTATCGGGCGAAAAAATTATTGGCGATGGCGTTGTTATGTCAAAAAAGACTGGAGGCTCATTTAATTATTCTCAAGTAATTGATTATAAACCAGAAATGAATGCTTCAGTTTTAAACTTAAATGCTATAGTTACAATAAAAAAGAAATCGGCTGAACTTAAACAACTTAAAGTTGCTGATGGTGTAATTTACACTTCAGAACGTATAATTTTTACACCAGAATTAAAAAACAAATCGGCTCTTGGTAACGGAACTAATGTAATTGTAAGCGATCACGGATATGTAAAAGAGACTTTCGTTAGCGAAAATGCTACTATTTTCTATTTAGTTGATAGGTCAAATTTAGATTTAAATATTCCATTTAATAAAAAAGCTGAAAATAAAGAGCAAATAAAAAAATTAATTGAGTTTTTGAAATCAGACCTTAAAATTAAAGATATTACAGTTAATGCTTGGGCTTCACCAGAAGGAGAAGAGGCTCGAAATCAAGATTTATCTGATAGTCGTTCAAAAACTGCTCAAAAATGGGTAAAAGACCAATTAACTAAATTTATTAAAGCAAAAGCTAAAGCTCTTAAAGTTGATGAAAAAACTTTGATAGCTGAAGTTCCTGAAGTTACTTTAAATGCTAAAGGTGAAGATTGGGATGGCTTTATGAGTAAAATTGAAACCTCAGAAATTAAAGATAAAGATATTATATTAAATACTATTCGCTCTCAATCTGATGGTAATTTACGTCAGCAAGAAATTCGTAAAATGACTGTAATTTACAAAGAAATTGAAGATCAAATTTTACCTTCACTTCGTCGTGCAATAATTACAATTAATTGCTACGAAAAAAAGAAAACCGATGATCAAATGTCAACAATGGCAATTTCTACTCCCGACTCATTGAATATTAACGAAATGTTGTATGCTGCTTCTATAGCAACAGATTTAAACACTAAAGAAAGTATATATCGTAATGTAACAAAAGTATTTCCAAACGACTGGAGAGGGTACAACGATTTATCGGCTGTTTTAATTATGTTAAACAAATTAGATGAAGCAAAAACTATGGCTAAAAAAGCTGATGAGATAAATCAAAATAATGGTTCGGTTCATAATAACATTGGTGTTATTGCTATGTTAAATAAAGATTATGCTGCAGCTAAATTTTATTTTGAATCATCAGAGAAAT
Source organism: uncultured Lentimicrobiaceae bacterium (assembly GCA_964598505.1). Classification (GTDB taxonomy): domain Bacteria; phylum Bacteroidota; class Bacteroidia; order Bacteroidales; family WCHB1-69; genus CAZRCF01. The sequence goes on from CAZRCF010000131.1 coordinate 5,683, forward strand.
TAGGCGTTGCTCAAGGATATAACCTAGGAATTCTTAAAATTAAAGATGGCGAATACTCAGCAGCTATTAACTTGTTTGCTGGTAAAACATGTGATTATAATGTTGCTTTGGCTCAAGTATTATTGCTTAGCTATGATGGTGCTAAACAAAATTTAGATTGCATTAAAAATAAAACTGCAGCTGTAAGTTATTTATTAGCAATAATTGGTGCTCGCACTGCCAACACAACAATTATGTTTGATAATTTAAAAATTGCTTGCGAAGATGCTTCTTTTAAATCTCAAGCAAAAGAAGACCGTGAATTTTTAAAATATTTCAGCAACAGCGAATTTCAAGCTATTGTTAAATAGTATACTAATCATTAAATAAAAAGCCCACAATGAAAATTGTGGGCTTTTTATTTGAAATATTCTCATTTATTAGCTAATACCAAATTGAAATTAGTCTAAAAATAGCAAAACGATAAATGGTGAACAGTACTCTGTTCCAATAATAATCAAATATCTACCTCCTAAATCAACTAAAAATACTAAAAGGCAGCGAGTCAACGAATATAAGATAGACTGACAGGGCTGTGAATGTCATAAACAATTACAAATCCTGTAATTGCGTTTCTGTCTGTATTGATAATTTAGCGTAGTCGAAATTAACAATACACTATTTTACTTAGATTGGTTTTGTTTTTGTCTGAATGAGATGGAATCGTAATTCCTTGATTTTTTTGCATACTACTAATTGTTGTTGTATTTTTAAATTATAATGTATTACCCGTTTCGTGTTTATAATTTAATTGTACTCGCTTTTTTCATGGGTGTGTTTCAAGACAAAAAAAGTTAAGAAGAAAATAAAAATAATTAATCGAGTTTATTTATAATTCAATATTTTATTATGTTATAATATATAATATGCTAAACAAATATTAATGAATTTCAAAAAACTATTTATAAAAAAAAGCTCCTCAAATTGAGGAGCTTTTTTTAAATTGTTATTAGAATTCCCAAACGTCATGTTCGTAAGTTCTAATTTTATCTTTAATTCTTTCTGATTCTAAAACCTGATCCAATCCGTACATAATGTATGATTGAATAGTCCTATTATCTAAATCGTTACCTTCAGCTTTAACAACTCCAGAGAACCTTCTCTTTAGAAAAATATCATCAAATGATTTTGATTCATTTTCATTTTCCTTATTATAAACATCAGCACATGCTAAATAGTTTCTTAATTCAGGGAAATAGAACCAAGGACCTAGTTGCACCTCTTTATCACCTTCTTCATCTTCTGCATCAACAGGTGGTGTAGCAGGTGTACCGTCAGCATTTGTTGGAACTATAGCATTTATAACCTCTTTTTCGTATTCAAAAACTGGACGTATAGCAATTATTCTTTTATCTAAAACTGATCTTTGTTTATCAAAAAACCATACTTCTTTTATCTCGTAGCCAATAATATCAATTGAGCCTAACGGTTCAATTGTTTTAGTTGTACTATCAGGATTTAAAGTTCCATCTTCGAAAAAAACGGGCATTTTCTTTGTATAACCAAATTTTCTATTAATTTCTTCAGTTGTATATGGATAATCGCAAAACGGAGTAGTATATGCAGCCAACGTTGATGGTAGTACTTCCTCATCTCCATATAGGCTTCTTAAAGAAGCTTTTCTATAGTTGTAAAGCCCAGTAT
>CAZRCF010000131.1:7375-8045 GCA_964598505.1 uncultured Lentimicrobiaceae bacterium
TCTGGTTCCATATTTTAAAATATCACATAATGAAATTCTATCTCCTATTGGTTGAGTAGGGTAATAAAATGGAAGATTTATTTTTTCGCGAACATCAATAAATCGCCAAATTGTTTTTTGCCACATTCCATCAGCTTCTCTAAAAGAAACATAAGGTACTGGAGTTCTTTTATATATATGGCTTTTTTTCCCTCCAGGAGAATTAAAAACACCATCTACAGCTGGTCTAACAGCAACTCTTTCAACTACTTTATTTACGTTTGTAGTATCAACATTGTTAGTGTTTTGTCCAAGCGAAAAAAGCGGTAGCACAAAAACTATACTAGTTAATGCTAATCTATACTTTTTTAAAATTATTTTAAACATAGTTTTTCCTCCCGATTTAAATTAAAGTTAATATAATAACTATAATTATTTAAAATTATTATCTTAATTTGAACGACAATGAATTTACAGTTCTATTACCTAATATTGGATTTGTAACAATAACCTCATCAAAAGTAATTCTAGAGCCAGGTTGTGCCGAATTTATTGCATTTCTAACCTCATTTGTGAAATTTCCACCTGGGTTATTAAATTCATCTCTTCCACTACCGGTAACTCTTTTTATTGATACTTCATAAGATTTAACAGTCCATTTTAATGGATAAGCAAAGTCGGCATTCATATT
>CAZRCF010000132.1:0-8032 GCA_964598505.1 uncultured Lentimicrobiaceae bacterium
AATATTAATTTTTTATTTGCAAATTAACACAGTTCTTGCTGAGCAAAGTGAATGAGATTCTTCGCTAAGGCTCAGAATGACAAAACACAATAATGCTAACAAGACAATATATTAGTTTTCGTTCAAATACTAAGTTATGACATTAAAAACAAGAGTTTTCCTGCAATCACTAAATATCAACTTTTTTCAAGATATTTCAATAGTGTAACAATATCTAAAAATACTCACTAAAACAAACGAAAAATCAATCATGTTAAATATGTGTTAATTATTAAATTGCTATTAATTTATTTATATTTTTGTATTACTAAATCGTTTTAATAATTTAAAAAATTAAATTTTATGAAAAAAACAAGTTTACTTTTGAGTTTGCTTTTAGCAATCTTTATCAGTTCAAATGCACAAGTTGTATTTGAAGAAAATTTTAACACAACAGCCGATGGAGCCTTGCCGGCAAACTGGACAAGGTTTAATGTAGATGGTTTAACTCCATACTACAGTTGGATTAGTGATTCTTGGGTATCATTATTAGTTAATGGCACTGATATTACTACAAAAGCAGCATGGTCAACTTCGTATTACACACCTGCCGGAACTGCAAATGACTGGATGTTTACCCCAGCAATTAATATTCCTGCAAGCAATCCAGTATTACAATATACTGAATACACACCTAATTCTCAATATCCTGATGGATATGAATTAAGAATTATGACATCAGCACCTACTTCCGGTACTATTACTACATCAACAGTATTATTAACTGTAGCAGCAGCAAGTTCAACTCCTTTACAAAAAACAATTGACCTTTCAGCTTATGCCGGACAAACTGTTTATATAGGTTGGCGTAATAAGTCTAATGATATGCTTTTGCTAGCAATTGACGACATTATTGTGAAATCAAAACACAACAATGACATAGCCGTTACTGAAATTACCACACCTTTATTTGTTGCTGAGGGAAATTCAAATATTACTGGTGCCGTAAAAAATGTTGGTTTAAACGCTATTACTTCTTATGATGTTACATATACTATAAATAATGGAGCTACATCATCAGTATATTCGGTTACAGGACAAAATATTGCTATTGGTTCAACAGCTAACTTTACTCATGATGTTCCTGCTAATTTTCCTATTGGTTTTGACACTATAGAAGTTAACATTTCTAATATTAATGGCGCATTAGATTCTAATTCTTTTGATAATGTGCTTAATAAAATTGTAAGTTCATTGCCAGATAATAACATTTCTATTACTTCAATTAATATTCCTTCTATGGTTGGAGCGGGAAATAACAATGTTATTGGTACTGTTAAAAACTTAAGTGTTACACCTATAACATCTTATGACGTTACATATAAAGTAGATGGCGGAACTTCATCAGCAGTTTATTCAGTAACTGTTCAAAATATTGCTTTTGAAGCAACACATAATTTCACTCACAATATACCTGCAAATTTAACTGTTGGAACACACACCATTGAAGTTACTATTTCAAATGTTAATGGGGCAACTGATCCCGATTTAGCTGATAATGTTTTAATTAAAACAATAACTGTTGGTTCTATTGCACTTCCAAGGAAATTATTAGTTGAAGAATTTTCAACCGAAGCATGCCCAAATTGCCCTCCTGTAGCTACATATTTACATGGAATTGCAGAAACAGATACTAACATAATTATGATGGTTCAACATGCAGGATATTATACCGACCCATATACAATTCCTGAGAATACAGCAATGTGTGCTATGTTTAACGATGGCGGAAGCACTTATGCTCCTGCAGGAATGATAGATAGATATTACTGGAATGCAGATATGGATGAAAATGAAGGTGTTGATCCAGGTCCTGTATTTTGGCCAGGTACTCCTTATGGTGGTAATGCAATTACTGCACGAAAAGCATTTCCTGCTTTTGCAAGTGTAAACATTAATGGCTTTTATAATCCAACAAGTAGAGATTTATCAGTAACTGTAAGTGGTACTTTAACAGCAAATTTTTCAAATATAGGTATTTCACTTTGGGTAACTGAAGACAATATTACTACAACTGCTCAAGCTGGTGCTACCGGTACATGGACTCACCATAATTTAGTTAGAGATGCTATTTCTTCAACTTGGGGCGACTTAATTACAACTCCTACTACTGATGGTAGCACATATACAAAAACATATACATATAAATTAGGTGCTACTTGGAATATATCAAATTTAAGTCTTGTTGCATTTGTTAATCAAATTGATGGTGCAAATGTTAATAATAGAACAGTTTACAATTCAAACACTAAAAAAGTAAACCAATTAACTGTAAATTCAATTTCCGAAAATAAATCTGATATTGATTTTAATGTTTATCCTAATCCGGCAACCGATAATATGCGTATTAAACTTAACCTAAGCAAAACTAACCCTGTAAATATTAATATATTCAATACTATGGGTGCATTAGTTTTTTCAAGTGATAAAGGGCAAATATCTTCGGGTAGCCATTCGTTTGATATTAATGTTCATAATTTTGCAAAAGGTATTTATAATTTGAATATTCAAGTTGGCGAAAATAATATTACTAAGAGAATTGTTGTAGAATAATAAAATAATCATATATATAATTGAGGGAAGTAATTCCCTCAATTTTTTTAAAAACTTATTATGAAAAAATCAATATTTATTATTGTTTATTTGATATTTAATATTTCTTTGTTATCATCTCAAAATTTACAAGTTTATCACAATAACATTTTATTGAGCAACAATGAAGTGTTGAATGTTTCGTGTGGAATTAATGAATTGGTAAAAGTACCTTTACATGTAAAAAACACTTCTTTATCAACAATTAATGTAAAAGCAAAAAAGATATATGGTAGCATATTATTAAATTCTGAAAATACTTTTTGTTTTGCCGGCAATTGTTATCCCGAAAATACTATGACATCTGTATTTTCTTCAACACTTGATTTTAATGAAATTGATACTACTTTTGAAGCCGATTATAATGCAAATGGAAGTTCGGGTAATTCAACTATTACTTATGTTTTTTTTAATACAGCCAATACTTCCGATTCTGTATGTGTAGTTGTAAATTATACATCTTCAGTAGGTATTAATGAACTTGCTGATAATGATATGTTAAAAATAGATGTTTATCCAAATCCTGCTAATGATGTTGTTAAAATTAATTACAACTTAAACGAACCGAAAACGGTAAATATAAATATATATAATAATATTGGCATATTAGTTTTTTCGAGCTATAAAGGTAAGCTACAGTCGGGTAAACATAATTGCGAAATTAATGTTAGCGATTTTACAAAAGGAATTTACTTTGTTAATATGCAAATTGGTGATACTCATGTAAATAAAAAAATAATCATAGAATAATCAAACTTTAGAAATCATTAAATATTTAAAAAAGAGGATGTTGTTTCCTCTTTTTTGTTTTATATAGTAATTGATTTGTTTATATTTACACCGAATCACTGTAAAGAAAAAAAACGGAGATACGGAGAACATGGAGATAAATACAAAGTCGGAGTGCGACTGCGAGTCGCGCCCCGACTACTAGTAACTCAGCGTTAAAACTAATTTCTATTTCAATATATTTAAAAATTCAATAGTTAAATCCCAAGTTTGTTGCACTGTATCAATTTTTATTTTTTCGCCAGGAGCATGAACGCCTCTTAATGTTGGTCCATAGGAAATCATATCCATTTCGGGATATTTTTCACTTATTAAACCGCACTCTAAACCAGCATGGATAGCCAGCACTTCTGGTTCTTTTTTAAATACATTTTTATATGCACATTTTAACACTTTTAAAACTTCCGAATTTGCATTTGGAGTCCAGCCAGGGTAACCATCGCCGTGTTCTATTTCGGCACCAATAAGCTCAAAAACAGAAGCAACATGTTGTTTTGCCCAATGTTTTTTGCTTTCTACCGATGAACGTTGGCTTGTAGTAATAATAATGCTTTCTTCATCCATTTTAATCGATGCTAAATTAGTAGATGTTTCAACAAAATCTTTAATATCTTGCGACATATCTAAAACACCATGAGGGCAAGCATATAGCGACCAAACTAAATCGAATTGACAAATTTCCTCCAATACTTTTATTGGTAATTTATGTTTTTCAATACCAGCTTCAACTCCCGAATCGGTAATTTTTAGCTCATTTTTGATTGTATTATTAAATTCTTTAACGTAATTAATTGCTTCATTTTCCATCTCTTTAGGAACTGCAATTGTAGCCCAACCTTCACGCGAGATAGCGTTACGCAAATTACCAGCATCAATTTCCGAAATACAAATATCAAATTGATTTGTCATTTCAAACATTAAGCGAGAAAGTAATTTTGTGGCATTACCGCGTCCTTTGTTAATATCATCGCCCGAGTGCCCGCCTTGTAAGCCTTTAATCCAAATTTTATAACCAATATGTTCTTCTGGAGTTTCAATTATCTCTTTATCAATTTTAATAACAGTATCGATACCGCCTGCACAACCAATAAAAAACTGACCTTCGTCTTCAGAATCTAAATTCAGAAGCATTTTACCTTTTAGCCAGCCCTCTTTTAAGTTTGCAGCACCAGTAAGACCAGTTTCTTCATCAACAGTAAAAAGACATTCAATTGGTCCGTGTGTTAATGTTTTATCTTCCAAAATTGCTAGCATAATAGCTACGCCAATACCATCGTCGGCACCTAAAGTTGTATCTTTGGCTGTAACCCATTCGCCATTGATTATTGGTTTAATTGGGTCAGTATCAAAATTATGATTCGAATCGCTATTTTTCTCACAAACCATATCAATATGGCTTTGGAAAATAATAGGAGTAACATTTTCTTTACCCACTGTTGCAGGTTTACTAATTAAAACGTTACCAATTTCGTCGCGTTCGGTTTGCAAACCCATTTTTTTGCCTTGCTCAATAAGATATGCTATTATTTTTTCTTCTTTCTTACTTGGATGAGGTATTTCGCATATTTCTGAAAAATATTGCCATACTCTTTCTGGTTTTAATTTTGAAATTTCATTATTCATTTGTTCTGTTTTTAATTTTTCAACAATATTACAAAAAAATCCTTATTCTATTTCATTAATATTGAAAATTTGATTATTTCTTTTTTCGGTGATATTATTAATTAATCACTCATTATATAACATTTTTCAGAGTAGTTACATTGAAAAATCCATGATAATTTTGTGTATTTTGAGTATTCTTTGTGCTTTTTGTGTTACAGCTATTACACAAAGTTACACAAAACATTAGCACAAAGCTACACTAAGAAAAACCAAAGCACTACAACCATAAATTCGTGCGTCATCTTAAATTATTCACTTGTTAGTGTAGTTACTGCGAAAAAAACATAATAATTTTGTGCGTTTTGTGTGTTCTTTGTGTTTTTTGTGTTACAGCTATTACACAAAGTTGCTCAAAACATTAGCAACAACAGCTACACTAAGACAAACTAAAACACTACAATAAAAAATTAACCGATTTTTTATCTTTTCACCGACAATATACTATCATTTGCCTAATAAATAATTATAAACAAAAAGCGTTTTTTAGTTTTGTAATAAATTTTGATAATAATAGTTATTAAATACAAATGTTAAACAAATTTATATGGCAAATAAAATATTTAAAATATCAATAGTAATATTAATACTTTTAACCGGTACTAATCTATTTTCGCAACAAAAATATACAATAAGTGGAACCATAAAAGACGCTTCGGATGGCGAGTTTTTAATTGGCACTAATGTTTATTTTAAAGAGACTATGAAAGGCACTACATCAAATCATTATGGTTTTTATTCATTATCTGCCCCTAAGGGAGTGTATAATTTAGTTGTAACATTTATAGGTTATGAGATATTTTCTCAAAAAATCAATTTGGATAAAAACATAAAAATTAATGTAGATTTAAAACCGCAAACATTAACCACTAACGAAGTAGTAATTTCGTCGAAAAGAGCCGATAGAAACATCCAAAGTACAGATGTAGGCAAAGTAGATATTCCAATTGAGGCAATAAAATCGTTACCTGCGTTTATGGGCGAAGTTGATGTGTTAAAAGCAATTCAGTTGTTACCAGGAGTTCAGGCATCGGGCGAAGGTAATACTGGTTTTTATGTGCGTGGTGGTGGTCCCGACCAAAATTTAATTTTGTTGGATGAAGCTACAATTTATAATGCTGGTCATCTTTTTGGTTTCTTTTCAGTTTTTAATGCCGATGCGATTAAATCGGTAGAGCTTACAAAAGCTGGAATGCCGGCTAATTATGGCGGTCGTTTGGCTTCGGTATTAGATATTTATATGAAAGAGGGAAATAAAAGAAAATATGAAGTTGATGGAGGTATTGGATTAATTTTTTCGCGTTTAACAGTTGAAGGTCCTATTAAAAAAGATACAAGTTCATTTATAATTTCTGGGCGAAGAACCTATATTGATGTATTAGCTCAACCATTCCTTAGTAAAACATCGCCATTGAAAAATTCGTCATTTTACTTCTACGATTTGAATGCTAAATTAAATTATTCGCTTTCGGATAGAGATAAACTATTTTTAAGTGGATATTTTGGTCGTGATGTTTATGGCTTTAAAAGTCAAAAAATGGATATGTCCAATGAATTTTCATGGGGAAATGGTTCAGGTTCTTTGCGTTGGATACATACTTACAACAGCCGATTGTTTATGAACTCATCAATAGTTTTCTCCGATTACGATTTTAAATTTGGCATGAACCAAAGTATTTACGATTTTACACTATCATCGGGAGTTCGCGATTGGAATGCTAAAGTCGATTTTAGTTATTTACAATCGCCATCACAAACAATAAAATATGGTTTAAATTATGCCTTTCACACTTTTACACCAAGCACAGTTGATATTAGTGCCGATGATGCTGCATATAACATTGTGAAACCAAAAAAGTTTTATGCTCACGATTTAGCAATATACGCAAATGATGAATTTGACATTAATTCTCGAATAAAAATAAATGCAGGTTTAAGATATACTTTTTTTCAACAAATTGGTCCATTTGATAGATATATAATGGATAATTTTAATAAAATTCAAGATACAGTTTCATATAAATCCGGCGAACCAGTTGCATCATACAATAATATTGAACCACGAATTTCTGCTCGCTTTACTTTAAATAGTAAAACCTCATTAAAAGCATCGTTTACACAAAATTATCAATATATACATCAAGTTTCGCTAAGTTCAATTTCGTTACCTACCGATTTATGGGTGCCTTGTACTTCAATAATAAAACCTCAGTTTGGCACTCAATATGCAATTGGAATATATAGAAATTTTAACGATAATTTAATTGAAACATCTTTAGAACTTTACTATAAAGAGATGGAAAATCAAGTTGAATATAAGGAAGGTGCTCAACCTCAAGACGATGTAAATAGCAATCCCGACAACAATTATACTTTCGGAAAAGGCTGGTCCTATGGTGGAGAAGTTTTTATAAAGAAAGCAAAAGGCAAACTAACAGGTTGGATTGGTTATACCCTTTCGTGGACAAAACGCAAATTCCCTGAACTAAATCAAGGAAAAGAATTTTGGGCTAAATATGATAGAAGAAATGACGTTTCAATTGTTGCTACATATCAGTTTAATAAACGATTTACAGCTTCAACTGTTTGGGTTTATTCAACTGGAAATACAATGACTATACCAATTGGGCGATATTTTATTAATGGTAATTTAGTAACAGAATATAGTGATAAAAACGCTTATCGAATGCCGCCATACCATCGTTTAGATTTATCAATATCGTATATTCTGAAAAAAACTAATAAATTTGAATCGGAATTGAATTTCTCAATATACAATGTTTATAATCGATTAAACCCATTTAGTATAGCTTTAGAATCAACCGGAAATCTTGCAAATTTTGAAATTCAAACAAAAGCAATACAAACCTCGCTTTTCCCGATATTACCTTCGTTATCGTGGAACTTTAAATTTTGAAAAAGTGGGAAGTGGGAAGTAATGTGATAATTT
>CAZRCF010000133.1:0-8028 GCA_964598505.1 uncultured Lentimicrobiaceae bacterium
TTCGTTTTTTTAGCCAAAAAATTGCTGCTTTTGTGCTGATAATAATTGTTTTTTCTACAAATTATATTATTCATATTACAATGTATGGGCAAAATGCAATGTCCCACAACTATTTATTTACCACTTACGCATTAATACTTTGGGTTGCAATATTATGGCACGAAACTTATAAGTTAAAATATGCAATTTTTCTTGGAATTTTATGTGGGCTAACAATTTTAAGTCGCCCATCGGAAGTTGTTTGCTTGTTAATACCTCTTTTATGGGGAATAAGTAATAAAAATGGCATTAAAGAAAGGATAAATTTATTAATAAAACATCGAAAACAAATAATAGTATTTACAATAATTCTATTGTTTTTTGGAATGTGTCAAATGATATATTGGAAAATATATACCGGTAAATTTTTATTTAATAGTTATGGTGGAAATGCTGGCGAAGGCTTCGATTTTTTAAACCCATACATCTTAGATGTTTTATTTAGTTTTCGGAAAGGATGGCTAATTTACACGCCAATTATGTTATTTTCAATTGCAGGATTTTATTTTATTTATATAAAAAATCGATCAATTTTTTATGTACTTTTTATATTTTTTATTGTAAATATATACTTCATTTCCAGTTGGTCATGTTGGTGGTATGCACAATCATTTAGCCAGAGAGCCTTAATTTCATCTTACCCTATTATGGCAATTGCTTTAGGGTATTTTCTTGCATGGTTAAGTAAACAGAATTATATTTTAAAAGCAATATTTTATATATTAATTGCAGGTTGCATTTTATTAAATATATTTCAAATTTGGCAATTTCATTACGGAATTATTGATGGCGACAGAATGACTAAAGAGTATTATTTTAAGGTGTTTGGCAAAATGTCGGTTACCGATGAAGATAAAAAATTATTACTTATTAATCGTTCGTTTGATGGAAATGAAAACTTTAAAAATGAAAATGAATATAATGTAAAAGTTCTTAAAAAATTAGATTTTGAACAAACTGAAAAAAAAGATTCAACTTTAGCTTATTCCGGAAAATACTCATTTAAACTCGATAGTTCAACAATCTATTCTCCGGCAATAGAATACCCATATTTTGAAATTACCAAAAAATATTATGCTTGGATAAGAGTTTCGGCATATATTTATCCAACAAAAGATATTATTAAAAACCCTTTTTGTGTAGTTGCTCATTTTAATCATAAAGATTATCCATATAAATACAAAACTTTCGATTCTGAAAAAATGATACTTGAGTTAAACAAATGGAATAAAATAAGTTTTGATTACTTAACACCGGAAGTGCGATCGAAAAAAGATAACTTAAAAGTATATATTTGGAATAAAGGAAAAGAACCTATATTTGTTGATGATTTGCAAGTTGATGTTTATGAGAAGAAGTAGAAAGTAGAAAGTGGGAAGTTAGAAGTTAGAAGTAATATGATAAAGCGATAATGTGCTAATGCGGTAATGAAAAAAACTTAGTGAAGCTTAGTGAACCGAGTGCCTTAGTGGTGAAATTATAAGTAAAAAGAAGCTAAATGCTAACAGCTATTAAAATAACATAAAAAATATATTATGAATTTTCAGGAATTAATTTTAAAACGACAAAGTACCCGCAAATTTTCTTCAAAACCAGTTGAAAAAGATAAACTTGATTTATGTGTTGAAGCAGCTCGATTATCGCCTTCGGCTTGTAATGCTCAACCTTGGACTTTTGTTGTTATCGACGATGAGAAACTAAAAAATGAAGTTGCATCAGAAACTTTTGGTATGTTAGATAAATTTAATAAATTTACTCTTAACGCACCTGTAATTGTTGTTATTGTAATGGAAAAGGCAAATATTACATCGCAAATTGGAACTGCTTTTAAAAAAATAGATTTTCCATTAATTGATATTGGTATTGCTGCTACGCATTTTTGCTTGCAAGCTGCTGAATTGGATTTGGGTACTTGCATGATAGGTTGGTTTAACGAAAAACCAATTAAAAAAATATTGAATATATCGGATAAAAAAACTATTGCATTGCTTATTTCTGTTGGTTATCCCGATGCCGAAAAATTAAGAGTAAAAGCAAGAAAAGAAACATCTAATATGTCTTCTTTCAATGGATATAAAACAAAATAATATCTTAAAACCAATACTATCGGCTGACGATTTATATTGGACTTATTTTATAAATCTTTATAAATCTGCTTTTCCCGAAAATGAAAGAAGAACAGAAATTGAATTATCATCAATAATTGGAAATAAATTGTTCTATCCAAATGTAATTATTAATAATGATGATTTCAGGGGATTATTTAATTATTGGAAATTCGATTCATTTTCGTATTTAGAACATTTTGCAATTATTGATATTTATAGAGGAAAAGGAATTGGCAAACAAATACTTAACCAATTTATAAATGATAATATTGTGGTTTTAGAGTGTGAGCCAGTTTCAGACGAAATTTCGCAAAGAAGATTAGAGTTCTACTTAAAAATTGGGTTCAATATTTTTCCTTTCGAGTACATTCAACCACCATATTCTGATTGTAAATCAAGCATGAAATTACTCCTATTAACTTCATTAAACTGTGTTTCAGAAAGTAGTTTTAATATTTCAAGAGAAGCTATTTATAAAGAAGTTTACAAGATTGTATTTTAAAAATTAGGATTTTATAAAATTCAAGTAACTATTATAAAAAATAGTCTGACAATAATAACAACTTTTTTTTAACTTTGACACACAAATAATTTTCTATGATATCAATAAATAAATCAATAATCAGTAAATTAGTACTAATGTTTCTGTTTGTAGGACTTAGTATTGTTAGTTTATTGGGCATTTATTTTTATTATTATAGTAAAGAAGCAATAATAAGCAGAACATTTGACCAGCTTACTGCTGTAAGAGAGATAAAAAAACGTCAAATTGAATTTTTTTTTGCTGAGCGAATAAATAATGTTAGGTATTTATCAAAGTCGATTGATGTTCAACAAAATATAATTGAACTTATTGAAAATAAATCATTGAATAGACATCAAAATATTGCTCTTGATTTTCATGAATTCGGTTTTACAAACATGTACTTTGTTTGGAAAAATAAGACTGATGACAGATTATTGAACTTTAGTGTAGATTCATTGCAAGGCAATATTTATAAAGACACTATAGCCAAACAAAAACAATTTTACAATGCTTGGAGTAAAATTATTCAGGGAGCTTCATCGGTAGTATGCGATTATTCAATGCGTTTTGCTAATGATACTAATCCTGTTGCAATGATTGCTTCACCTGTTAAAAGCTATAACAATAAAATTATTGGAATAATAGCTTTAGAATTGCCCTCAGAATCAGTTACTAATATTTTGATTAAATATACAGCTGAAAATGGTTTTGGCAGCTCAGGGGAAGCTTATATTGTTGGTCATGATTACTTTTTGCGAAGCAATTCACGATTTATAAAAAATACTATATTAAATACTAAACTCAATAGTTTATCATTGCAAAAAGCAATTAATGGAGAAACAGGTAGGATTAAAACTACAGATTATCGAAATATGGAAGTTTATTCATCATACAGTCCACTCAATATATCTGGTTTGAAATGGGTTATTTTATCTGAAATAGATTACAAAGAAGCTATGATTCCAATAATTTCTATGCGTAATGATATTCTGTTTTTATCAATTATTTTTTCACTATTTATTATATCAATTTCTTATATATTAGCATTAAATATTACTAATCCTATCAGGAAACTTGAAAAGGCAGCTCAAAAGATTGGTGCGGGAAAATTTGATACTATTGTAAATACTAATGCAAAAGATGAAATTGGGTCGCTTACCAATTCATTTAATCTTATGGCGATACAACTAAACAAAATGACTTCTGCACTTTTTGAACGTGAAGAACGACTTAACCATTTTTATAAAGCTACAACCGAAGGAATAATTATTCACAAAGACAAAAAGCCATTGCTGATAAACCAAACAATAATAAAACTTTCCGGCTTTTCAGAAAGAGCATTGATGGCAATGGATATTCAAAAATGGTTAGTAAATTACCAAATTGAATTACCATTTTTTGAAACTGTTATTAAAACATTTAATAATAAACTAATTAATGTAGAGGTTCAAAATAATTTTTTGCTTTATAAAGGAAATGAAACTACTGCTACTATTGTAAGAGATATAAGTGTGAGAAAAATAGTTGAAAATGAGCTGCAAGTAGAGCGTGGCAAACGAATGTCGGCATTAATTGACGGGCAAGAGCTTGAGAGGCATCGAATTTCGAGAGAATTGCACGATGGACTGGGGCAAAACTTGGTAGGTATTAAACTTAGATTAGAGAATATTGTTAATGAAGATTTTGACAAAACAAATGAAACATTAAATAAAGTAAAATCTTATTTCTCTTCTGCTATTGATGAATTAAGAAGGATTTCAAATAATTTAAGACCTTCAATTTTGAGTGAACTTGGTTTAATATCTGCTCTTGAAACTCTTTGCAGCGAGTTTTCATTAAATACAAATAGTCCATGCGAATTTTCGTATTTTGGAAATTTTAATAATATTCCGCAAAAAACATCTACTTATTTGTACCGAATAGCTCAAGAAGGACTTAATAATATTGCAAAGCATGCTATGGCAACTTTAATAAATGTACAGATAATTGAAAATAATAAAAATTATATTTTGATAATAGAGGATAATGGAATAGGTTTTGTATTTGATAATAAGTTATTAATAAAGGGTAATGGTATTTATAATATGCGTGAAAGAGCTACACTTTTAAATGGTTCTTTAACAATTGAATCAAAACCGGATTTAGGTACTACATTACGAATAAAAATACCAAAAACAATTTTACATGAAAATTTCGATACTTTTAGTTGATGATCATCAAATTATTTTAGATGGTATTAAGCAAATGTTGGAAGGCGAACAAACTATTTATTTATGTGGTTGTGCAGCAAATGGCAAGCAAGCAATTGAACTTGCTAAACAACATAACCCAAACATTATTATTACAGATGTTTCGATGCCCGATATGAATGGTATTGAACTTTGTGAGAACATTAAAAAACTAAATCTATCAGCTAAGGTTATTATTCTATCTATGTATGCTTCAGAAGATTATATTTATAAAGCTATTCAGGCGGGAGCAAAAGGTTATCTAACTAAACAAAATACTACTAAAGAAGAGTTAATTTCGGCAATAAATAAAATTGTTGAAGGAGAGGAGTATTATAGTCCTGATATTTCAAACATTATTATGAAGAATTATGCTGCTAAAGCTCAAAAAAGAGGAGTTATAAATATTAAAAATCAAACTCTTACTAATCGTGAAAGAGAAATTTTAAAATTGTATGCCGAAGGGCTTTCAAATCAGGAGATTGCTGAAAAACTAAATATTAGCAATAGAACTGTTGATGCTCATAAAAATAATATTATGCAAAAGTTTAATTTTAAAAGCACAGTTGATATGGTTAAATTTGCTATTAAAAATGATATTGTTTCGCTTGACTAAAATTAAAAAATCATTTTCTTATCGCAGTTGGCTTTATAATACTTTATTTTATAGGTAAATCCCCTATTAATTTATAAGGATTTGCTCTATTGTGCATATTAATTTCTAAATATAATTTTGTCAAATTATTTCAAAATTATTTTTATGAAAAAAGTCAAACTGTTTTTTGTGTTTGCATTATTATCATTAGGGTTAATTGTTAATGCGCAAACAAATGAAAAAAAATCACCATTCTCGATGAATGCTGATTTTGTAAGTAGGTATATATGGCGAGGAGTTAATTTGGGTGGCAATACTCCAAGTATTCAACCTACAATGAAATTAAGTATAGGCAGCACCAAACATGCGATTGTTATTGGGGCATTTGGGGCATATTCAATTGGTGGAAATCAGTTTCAAGAGTGCGATTTAACACTTTCTTATACTTTTAACGAAAGGTTCACTTTTGGAGTTACTGATTATTTTTTCCCCGCCGATGATGGCTCATCAGTACGCTATGGTTTATATACCAACAAACAAACAGGACATCTATATGAAGGCACAGCTTCATTTAATGGAACAGAAAAAATTCCATTTACTTTAATGTTTTCTATGAATTTTTATGGTTTAGATGCTCGAAAAATTAATATTGATGGTACGCTTGGCGATATTGTTATGAGTAAATACATTGAAATTGGCTATAAGAAAAAATATGATGATATGGTATTCAATGTATTTATGGGTGCAAGTCTCGACAATCCAAATACAGATAGAGGAGAGATTGGCTTTTATGGTAATAAGTCAAATGGAATAATTAATTTGGGCTGCAAATTATCAAAAGAGATTAAAATTACAGATAAATTTTCACTCCCAATAAATACACAATTGATATTTAATCCGGAACGAGAAAGAATATTCTTAGTTCTTGGATTTTCAATATAATTAAAATTTAATTTATTTAAAATAACTTAGTAATAATTTAAAATATAAAAACATGATTGACACAGGTTCAACCGGGTTTATGCTACTTGCAACAAGTTTAGTAATGCTTATGACTCCCGGCTTAGCATTTTTTTATGGAGGCTTAGCTTCTAAGAAAAACATTCTTGGAATTATGATTCAAAGTTTTGTATCATTAGGATGGACAACAGTGCTTTGGGTATTTTTTGGCTATTCATTATGCTTTAGTGGTGGCGAAGGTGGTATTATAGGTAACTTCGACAAAGCGTTTTTAAATGGTATAACTTCAAGTTCAATATTTGCGGGTAATGGAAAAATTCCTGAGTTTGTTTTTATTGCTTATCAAATGATGTTTGCAATTATTACTCCAGCACTTATTACTGGTGCTTTTGTTGGAAGAGTTACCTTTAAATCTTATATGATTTTTTTAACTTTTTGGCAAATTTTAGTTTATTATCCTTTTGTTCACATGATTTGGGGCGGTGGAATATTAGCTCAATGGGGCGTTTTAGATTTTGCCGGTGGTATTGTTGTACATGCTACTGCAGGTTTTGCAGCATTAGCATCGGTTATTTATGTTGGTACCCGTAAAAATAAAGATTCAACTCCAAATAGTATTCCATTGGTTGCAATTGGTAGTGGATTACTGTGGTTTGGTTGGTACGGTTTTAATGCTGGTAGCGAAGTACAAGTCGATTTTGTAACTTCTTTAGCTTTTTTAAATACTGATATTGCAGCTTCTTTTGCAACAATTGCTTGGCTTGTTATTGAGTGGCGTAAAGAGCGAAAGCCTAAGTTTGTTGGACTTTTAACAGGTTCTATTGCTGGTTTGGCTACCATTACACCTTGTGCTGGATTTGTTCCTTTATGGGCTGCTCCAATTATTGGAACTGCTGCAGGTATTGTTTGCTATTATGCAGTGATGCTGAAAAACAAAATGAAATGGGACGATGCCCTTGATGTTTGGGGTGTTCATGGTGTTGGCGGTGTTCTGGGAAGTATCCTTTTGGGCGTTTTTGCTTATAAAAGTGTAAATGCTACTGGTGTTGATGTTATTATTGCAAGTGGCGATTTATCATTTTTCTGGAAACAGTTAATAGCTGTTATTGGTGCTTCGGCTTATGGTTTTGCTTTTACATACCTGATGTTATATTTAATCAATATTATTACACCTGTTAGAGTTTCTGAATCCCATGAAATGGAAGGTCTCGACCATTCAATTCATGGCGAAAAAGCTTATGATGAAGGTTCTTTATAATTTATTGTAAAATTCATTTTAAAAAATCCTGCATTAGCAGGATTTTTTTTTAATCTAAAACCTGCAAGCCATTGGATGACTAATTGAAAGCAAGTTATTTATATTGCGCCTGCAATAAAACTATGAAATATGCTTATTATTCTGTATAGTTTGCTTTGTCATCACTATCAATAGTGAGGAATCTCAATGAAATATTGTTATTATGAACTTGTATATTTTGTCATTCTGAGCCTTAGCGAAGAATCTTAAAAATGAATGAGATGCTTCCTACGTCAGCAAGAACTGTGTTAATTTGCAAATAAAAAATTAATATT
>CAZRCF010000134.1:0-7970 GCA_964598505.1 uncultured Lentimicrobiaceae bacterium
TTCACTGCGTTCAGCCTAACAAAAACGTTCAACATGGCAAAGAAGAATGTCATACCGAGCATGTCGAAGCCTCCACTATTTTAAAAAACAAATTTCAACTACACTCAGTGCGTACCTTTTCCCTTTTACCTTTTCCCTTTTACCTTGTACCTTGTACCTTGTACCCTTTAACAGTTACCGTTCACCATTGCCTCTAAATATATTTAATCTTTACCCAAATATCGGTATTTCTACCTTTATCGTCGCTACACGATATTTTATGTTCGCCAGCTTGGGGAGTGAAAAAAACTTTTTCTTTTACATCGGCTTGCTTAATTAACTTATTATCAATATACCACCAAACTTTTTTTACTGTATTTTCGGCATTACATTTAAGCATCATTTCTTGTTTTTCGCCACTAATTAAAATATATTCCATTCCATCGCCTATCGAAGTTATAACAGGAGCATTTGAGTTAAAAATACGGTTGCATTTTACATTATGAGGCGGAATTTTTTCGTAAGGAATATGCTCTTCTTCAAAAAAAGTAATTACATCGGGGGGATAATTTTTGTAAAATTTGCTTTTATAGCCTTTTTCGGGCAAGCAAGAGCGACAATACGATTCAGTTTCTTTTGCATTAACAAAAACTTCTTTTAAATGTTGGCACTTTTGATAATGCGAAACCGCAGGAATATAATAATCGATAATTGTATTTGTACAAAAATCGGACGGTGGCAAGCCACTTTCGGAGCACACTAAACGAAAATCGATAGTTTTTGGCGGAGCAAACCATTTTCTTTCCTGCGAAATATCAATTGTGTTAAAAAGTTGAAATAAAAGAGGTGTAGCCATTTGAGCACCAGTTAATTCGGGTGTTCCTTTGCCATCGAAATTACCAACCCAAACGGCAATAGTGTAATCACGATTATAACCAACGCTCCAAGCATCACGTCTCCCGTACGAAGTTCCGGTTTTCCAAGCAATACGAGGCACATTAGCACTATTTGCCCAAATAACAGGCATATCGGGGCGTTCCAATCTTGTTAGATTTTCGGTAATTAAAAATGCAGCCGCATCGCTTATTAGTTGTATTGAGTTGCCTGTTTTTTGGTTTTTAATATATTTATTTGGTAAATATTTCCCATTGTGTGCAAAACAGGAAAAAAGATTACAAAGCTCTTCTAATTTTACTCCGCAACCACCCAAAATAAGCGAAAGACCAAGTTTTTTGTGGTCGGCTTTTATTTGTCGGAAACCGCCACTAATAAGCATATTTACAAACGAGCTTACTCCATATTCATTTAATATTTTAACAGCAGGAATATTTAACGATTGTGCTAATGCAGTTTCTACTGTAACCAAACCTTTATATTTTTGGTCGAAATTTTGCGGTGCGTATCCATCAAAATTTATTGGCACATCGGGAATAACCATTTTTGTCGTTATTAAGCCTTTATCAATTGATAGAGCATACAAAAAAGGTTTCAGAGTGCTACCCGGCGAACGTACTGCCTGAACTCCATCAACTTGTCCGGAGTTAACAGAATTATTAAAATCGGCAGAGCCAATATAACCAACTACATTGCGAGAAGTGTTGTCAACTATTAAAACCGCTGCATTAGTAATGTGCATATATTGCAAATTATTGATATAATTACGTATAATTTCTTCCGATTTTAGTTGTATTTCCGAATTTATAGTTGAATGAATTTGTAAACTATCGGGATACTTATTTATTAAACGTAGCGATAGGTGAGGAGCAGCCATTGGTCGGGCTTGGCGATCAAATTTCAGTGGCTCCATTTTTGCATCTTCAATTAAATTTTTTTCAAAAATGTCATTATTTTTAAAGTAATCTAACCAACGGTTTCGTTCTTGCAATAATAAATTTGAATTGGCACCTGGTTTTATTAAATTTGGATTATTTGGTATAATCGACAAAGTAACAATTTGAGCTAAACTTAAATTTTGAGGTTTTTGGTCTAAATAGAACCATGCTGCGGTCTTCATTCCTTCAATGTTTCCACCAAACGGAGCAAGATTAATATACATTTGCAAAATCTCTTTTTTGCTATAATGCCACTCTAACTGAAAAGCTCTAAAAATTTCTTTTATTTTACTAAAATATGTACGTTCTTTTGGCTCTAAAAGCCGAGCAACTTGCATTGTTATGGTTGAAGCTCCGGAAGTGCGTTTGCCGGTTGCAATATTATTAAAAATTGCACGGATTATCGAAATTGGATTTACGCCAAAGTGATACCAAAAATATTTATCCTCTTTTTCTACAATGGTTTTTTGAAGCAAAGGAGTAATTTCGTCTAATTCGCTCTTCATTCGCCATTTATCGTTGCTATTTAATGTTGCATATAATATTTTATTTTCCGAAGAAAAAACAACTTTTGAATAATCGGAAGGAATATGTAATGGAAAAAATATTTCAAGGAAAAAGAAAAAAAATATTACAATATGAAATGCAATAGTTATTATTTTAAACCATTTTGGAAGCGATTTAATTAAATTAATAACAAATTTTACAATTCTAAGGTTAATAAGCTTTTTGAAATTTGAAACTAAAAAACTAATAACATATATAAAAAATTTACAAAAACCTTTTATAACAACCTTTGCAGAATGTTTTAGTGAAAAAAATATTTTTAATATTTTGCTTTTGTACTTTGCAAAGTTCATTTCAATTTATTTAATTGCTAATGCAAAGAAAATAATTTTTTGCAATACTTCCTACTTCTAATTTTTTCTTATTGCAAGTTCTTAATGTTTTCACCGCAGAGTCGCAAAGACGCAAAGGTTTTTTTAAAATTATCACATTATCGCATTAGCAAATTATCACATCACTTCTAACTTCCCACTTCCAAAATTTTTCCCTAAATTTGCACTTTTAAAATATCCAAGTGAAAAAAATAGGATTATCAATTGGCTTAATTATCTCATTTATAATATCTTTTGCTAATCAAGGCGATACAACAAAGTATGTTTTGCGTTTTAGCGGATTTGTAAAAGCAGATGCAATTTTCGATTCGCGACAAAATGTAACCGCTCGCGATGGATTTGTATTATTATATCCACAGAAACCTTTTTTAGATAAAACAGGTAACGATATTTATGCTCAACCACAATACAATCAGTATGCTACAAGCACACGATTAATAATAAGTATTGATAGCATTAAGTGGAAAAAAGGTATAATATCAACAAATATTGAAACCGATTTTACAGGTTCAAGCGAATCGACAAATAGCGGTTTGCGTTTGCGACATGCATATTTAAAATTCGATACCGAAAAATTTGGGTTTCTTGCAGGTCAATTTTGGCATCCTTTGGTTGCTCCAGAAATTTTTCCTGATATGATTTCGTTAAACTTAGGAAACCCTTTTAAAAGCGCTATGCGTTGTCCGCAATTGAGATTTAGATACACAACAGGTAAATTTAATTGGCTTGCAATAGCATCATCGCAACGCGATAATAGTTCAATTGGTGCAAATGGTAGCAACTCACTATATTTACAACAACAAGTAATTCCATCGCTTCATTTGCAAAATATTTATAAATGCAAAAACTTTATTTTTGGCTCAGGAGTTGATTTTAAGCGACTTTTAATGCGCGATAAAAATGGTTTTGGCGAAAAAGTAAGCGAATATTGCACATCGTACGCAACTCATATTTTTACAAAATTTAAAATTAAAAGTATTGAAATAAAATCGCAAATAATTTGGGGGCAAAATTTATACGAACACTCAATGCTTGGCGGTGTAAGAGTTTACAATATTGATACAATTTCCAACGATTACAAATTTATTCCAACTCAACAAATATCTGGTTGGTTGCAATTATCAAAAAAATATAAGAATTTTAATTTTACAATATTTACAGGATATATTTCAAATTTGGGAGCTTCAAAAAATATTATTAACAGTAAAATATATTCACGCGGTGCCGATATTGATTTTTTATACCGAATTTCACCACAAATAAGTTATCGTTCTGGAAAATTGTTATTTATTAGTGAAACTGAAATTACAACCGCTGCTTATGGCAAAAATTCTTCAAACTACACAGTTATTAACAGTAAGCTAACTTCAAATATTAGAGAAAATTTATCATTAATATATCTATTTTGATTATTTTTGAAAATATTTTTTAAAAGAAATCAACTAAAAATAATTTATAAAAGAAAATTTTTTTAAATTTGCCTAAATAATATTAATAATATTTCACGTTAAGTAAAAAAGATTAATTTAATAAATAAAATTAAAACCATATAAAAATGAACAAAAACCTATTACGCAAAGCAATCCAAGTTGTACTTGTTATTGGAATAGTAGTTTTAAGTGTATTAATTTATCGTAGTTTAATGCGTCCTGAGCAATATCGTATAATGGCAGAACAAAGAAGAGCCGTAGTAATCGAAAAAATGAAAGATATTCGTACTGCTCAATTAGCTTATAAATCTGTTAAAGGATTTTATGCCAATGATTTTGACAAATTAAAAGACTTTCTTATTAATGGAAGAATGCCAATTGTAGTTAAAACTGGTAATGTTCCCGATACTCTTACCGAAGCACAAGCTTTAAAAAAAGGTATCGTAAAACGTGATACAATTTATGTTGAAGCATCAAAAGAAGTTTTTAAAGACCGTAAAAATTTAGATGTTAAAACTATTGAATTAATTCCTTTTTCAACCGAAAAATTTCAAATGAGTTCCGATACTATAAATAGAGGAAACATTAAAGTTCCTGTATTTGTTGTTACAGCTCCTAAAGATATATTTTTAAAAGGAATTGATAACGACCCTTCATTAAAAGAAGGTGGTTTTTTTAGCCGTACAATGGGCAAATTGTTGTACAATAATTTAGAAAAACAATTCGAAAAATCAACAAA
Source organism: uncultured Lentimicrobiaceae bacterium (assembly GCA_964598505.1). Taxonomy (GTDB): domain Bacteria; phylum Bacteroidota; class Bacteroidia; order Bacteroidales; family WCHB1-69; genus CAZRCF01. The sequence continues at coordinate 4,880 of CAZRCF010000134.1, forward strand.
ATACGAAGATTTGATTATGGGTTCATTAACCGAGCCTTCTACCGATGGTAACTGGGAATAAACGGGACTTCTAAATAATCAATTTATTATGGATATTGAAGAAAATAGAGTTTTTTGTTATATTAAAGACTTTACATTATTAAACAATAATCAAACATCTACGCTTACCATCCGAGTTTTGTCGGATGGTTTGTCTATTTTTGTGAAAGACGAAAAATCGTGTAAAATAAATTATGCAACAAAATACGATTGGGTTAATAATTCAGATTCAAAAAGTTTAAAATCATATTTATCCGATATACTTTCGTTAGATTTAGTTTTAAAAGGAGAGTATAAAAAATCAACAATTTTATTACCTTCAATTTCATATACACTTGTGCCAAAAGAATTTTTTATTCAAGAAGAGGCAAAAACATATTTAAAATACCATTTAAATGAACAAGAGCTAAATAATTGCAATATTATTATTTCAAATTTTGATGATTTTGTTGGAGTTTTTGCTATTGAAAATGAAATTTTTAATATTGCTCAAGAGCTTTTTCCTAAATGTGAAATAGATTCATACTCAAGTGCATTTTTATCTTTAGCTCACAAACAAAACTTTACATATTCAAAAAATCAAGTTTCAATTTTAATTGATAACAATTTTTTCGATATTGCAGTTTATAATTACAAGAATCTTTTACTTTTCAACCGTTTTGAATACTCAACAAAAGAGGATTTAACCTACTTTATTTTAAAAGTATTAAAGGAGTTAGATATTGATGCAAACGAAACAAATGCAACAATACATGGAAATGTTAAAACCGATTTTATAGAACTTTTAGAACATTATATTGCTTATGTTCAAGTTCCATTGCAAGAACCCGATAGTGATTATTCGTGGGATTTATATCGTTATTTTATTGAACAAAAATTATAAAAAGTGAGAATAATTTGTGGAGCACACAAAGGTAAACGAATAGTAGCACCAGAAAGTTTGCCAGTTCGTCCTACTACCGATATGGCTAAGGAAAGCCTTTTTAATGTACTAAATAACTATTTCAATTTTGATGCAATTGAGGTATTAGACCTTTTTGCCGGTACCGGAAATATTAGTTACGAGTTTGCTGCTCGTGAAGCAATACATGTATTATCGGTAGATATTAATCAAAAATGTGTTGATTTTATTTCAAAAACAGCACAAGAGTTAAAATTTGAAAATTTAACCGTTATAAAAGCCGAAACATTTCAATATTTAAAAACAACAAGTCGAAAATTTGATATAATTTTTGCCGATCCGCCTTACGATATGGCTAATATTAAAGAACTACCCGATTTAATATTTGAAAAAAATCTTATAAAAGAAGACGGTTGGTTTGCTTTAGAACATTCTGATAAATACGATTTTTCAAATCACCCAAATTTTTATCAATCGCGCCGCTATGGTCGTGTACATTTTAGTTTTTTTATTAATGTGTGAGTTCTAAAAATTTGGTTTTTCGAGGCGAGCAAAATTAATTATTAGTAAATGGTAACCGGTAACCGGTAAATGGTGACAGGTGAATTCCTTAATCACTAATAACTAATCACTTAATAACTTTGTCATTATCCTTAAACAAAAAAAATAGAATCCACATTATTTTAACAACCACTTCCAATATTGAATAACTTCAATTTTTGTTTTATATACAGAACAAAGATTGTCAATTTTATTCTATATGCAAAACAAAAATTTTCTTAGTGAGTTTTTATATGTACTAATTATTGTAAACTTATTTCTGAATTCAATAAATAATTTATTATATTTGCATTATGACAAATAAAAATGAGATAATAGATAGAATTATTAAAATAGCTGATTTAAAATTTCCTGATTCGGAAATATATTTATATGGTTCACATGCTCGCGGCGATTTTAAAGACTACTCCGACTGGGATTTATTAATATTATTAAATTTATATGATGTTCCTTTTACTATAGAAACAAAACTAATGGATGATTTTTATGATATTGAATTAGAGACTGGTGAAATTATATCACCATTAATATATTCAAAATCGGATTGGAATGAAAATCATTCAATAACTGCTTTATACGAAAATATAAAGAGGGAAGGGATTAGGTTAAAATGAAGGATTTAAAAGACGAATTAATTAAATATCGTTTTTTTAGAGCTAAAGATACTTTTGATGATGCAAAAATTTTAGCTGAAAATAAAAAATGGAATTCTACTATTAATAGATTATATTATTCTGTTTATTATGCAGTTACAGCATTATTACTAAAAGCTGATTTAAAATCGACAACACATAATGGTGCAAAATCGGCATTTTCGGAGAACTTTATTAAAAATGATATAATTCCAAAAGAATATGGTAAAATATATTCTCAACTATTTACTTGGAGACAGAAAGGTGATTATGATGACTTGTTTGATTTTGAAAGTACCAAAGTTTTGCCTTATTTCGATTCGGTAAAAAGATTTATTGATATAATTGAAGAGTTAATAAAAAAATAGTATCTTTTATTTTGCAAATTATACGTAGATAATAAACTCGGCACAACAAAGCGTAGGGAAATATAATAGAATAAACCAAAAATACCATTTAGCTTATTTCAAATAATTTATTATATTTGCATTATAACAAATTATAATTAAACCCAAGTTTAATATAGACATGAAACCATATAATTGGAATATTGAAAAAAATAATTGGCTAAAGGAAAATCGAAAAATTTCAAAATGAAAACAATATTTGACGAAGAAGAATTAGATATTTTACAAAAACATAAAAAAAATCAATTACAAGTATCAAAAAATAGAAAAATTGATATAGAAAATGCTATAAAATCTGCAAAGAAAACAATTCAACAAAATGTTGAATTAAGTATAAAATTAACCGAGCGAGATTATAGAAATTTGAAATTGAAAGAAATTGAAATTGGAATACCATATCAAAATATATTAACAGCACTAATTCATAAGTATTTAGAAAACAAAATTGAATTAAAAATTTGATATATAAATTTGTTTTAATATTAAAATAAATAAACTGCCTATGGAAAAAATAGCTTTTTAAAAAGAAATTATAAAATTTAAAATATAGC
>CAZRCF010000135.1:0-7944 GCA_964598505.1 uncultured Lentimicrobiaceae bacterium
CCACTCAAGTTTTCTAAAGAAGCCACAGCAGTATTCGATTCTGGGCGTGAACTTTGGAAATACTATCACTCACAGCCTAACTGCAATGTAAATGCTTCGTTATACGATATTAGAGAGCATTTTCAAGGCAGAAACCAAGCAGGCAAAATGAACAATAAAAGTGTAGATGAAATTTATATGAATTTGATTACAAACTTGCGTAACAAATTAAAACAATTACAAACCAAAATAGAACCAAAAGTTTACGAATACGGTTTTTTGAAAGTATAACTTTAATTGGTAACCGGTAATCGGTAACCGGTAACCGGTACATGGTTCATGGTAGCCGGTAAAAGGTAAAAGGTAAAAGGTGCAAGGTAAAAGGTAGAAGAAAAATCTAATATTTACATACTAAACCCTCCAAAAAACACTAAAAAGCAGCGTGAGCAACGAAACGAGCTTTAAAAAAATATTAAAATTGTTAGATTATCAGCGAGTTCCGTACGACAAATAAATAATAAATAGAAACGTCCGTATGAAATTACGAGAGGCGGGCGGTATTTCGTCAAGCTCAATATCCTAGCGTGAATGTCAAAAATATTACAAAACTTACAAAGGCGTTTACGTCTGTCTTGCGAAGCAAGGCACTACTTTGTAATAGTTTTGTTATATTTTTGACAGAGTGGGCAGGCATCGTAATTTCTTGATTTTTTGCATACTTTTGCATCAAGGCAAAAGTATGATAATAAAAGTTTAGCTTTTTTGATGCAGTCTTGAACTTTTGCTTACTTTTACTCGTTATCGTGTTTTTTATATATTTGTAGTACTCGCTATCGTGTATCTTTATTATTTTGTGCTCGTTTTGCTTCGCAAGTCTTTCTCCCCTTTGGTCAAATGTTTCAAGACAATAGTAAAGGAGGAATATGTATTTATTGGATTATTCTATAATTCATTTTGGTATTACACACAATATCTTGATTTTTTGTTGCAAAAACAATTATTGTATTCTATTAACTTAAACCCGCAAATCATCTGATGACTCTCGGGTTGTTAACTCAACTCCAACGGTTTTAAGGTATTATAAAGTAAAACCGTCTCGAATTAATTTACGAGACGGTTTTAAATAGTAATAAAAGTTAATTATTTTACTTTTTTACGAGTAGCGTAACTTATTTTAAAAGCATTTGCTTTACGTAGTTCTTGTTTCACATCGGTAACAATACCCATTTTAACTTCTCCATCAACTTTTAAAGAAGTTGTTAAAAAAGGTCTGTCGGATTCAATTTTTGATTGTTTTTCTTTGGCAATAAATTCTTGAATGTCTGATGGTTCTCCAAATTGGTCGTTTAATTGAATACGAGGTTCTGTTCCATATTGAGCACTTTTCATTGGCACTCCAATATAGATACTACTAACCAATGATTTTTTCTCCAATTTTTGTACTTCAGTAGCTTGAGGTGGTTGTACTTTAACAAAAAGTGTGTTTTCTCTCATTTTGGTAATAACCATAAAGAAGAATAAAAACATAAAGATAATATCCGACATAGATCCTGTATTAATAGCAGGAACTTCTTTTTTGCCATCTTTTTTAAATCTTCCCATTATTTCTTCCCTCCTATATTTTTAGGTTCAGCTTCCGAAATTGCAACTGGTACCGCTTTGCCAACATCTGTTTGGATTTCTCCAGTTAAATCTGCAAATTTTTTACCATAACGATCCATTGCAAATTTATCGCGCAATTCATTTACAGCTTTTGTAAGCTCGTTTTGAACTCTAATATACATTCCATAAGAAGTTCCACGGTCGTTTTGCAACGAAATAATACCTTCCGAAACACTAATTGTTCCAAGTGTAGGGAAAAACTTATCTTTTCGTGCTGATTTATTTGGGTCGTTGCTCGGATTATCTAAAAACTCCTTAGCATCTTCTTTTAAAGTAAGTATATCTCCCTCTTCGCCATTTACTAATAATTGATCATTAGAATTAACAAGTATTTGTAGAACATTTCTTTTGTTAACATCTGGTGGTTTAACATCAGTTAATGGTGGAGGTAACCTTCTGGAAATTCCTTGGTCAGTATTAATTGAAGATGTGAGCAAGAAGAATGTCAATAGCAAGAATGATATATCTGCCATTGATCCTGAATTAATTTCTGGTGTTTTTTTGCTCATAATGATATTTTATTTAAATCGAGTTGAAATTGAAGACCACAATGCAGCTAAAACACAACCAATCATAAATAGGTAAGTTGCAATTAATCCACCTCCAATAAATTTAGACATTCCTGCTGATATTTCAAATTTTGTTTCAATTTCAGATGCGCTTGGCGAAGAAATGATATACGAAATTAATAGAATTAATGCAAGAACTCCTACCCCAACAAGGCTGTTTTTTGATTGTTGAAAGTGAAATATAATAAACCACAAAGCAAAACCAAATAGAAGGATTCCACTTAATGCCATTAGGAAATAGGTAGAGTACAAGCTAAAGTTAAGATATAAATCGAATCCTCCTCTATTGTTAATGTCTGATTTGATTCCAAAATAGACAATTGAAATTGATGACAAGACTGATAATATCAATAATATTATTATAAATATTTTATTTTTCATTATAAATGGCTCTTTAATTATTTTAATATTTTTTGTAAGCCCAATAATTCAGAATTTCTGAATTATTATTTATGTTTCACCATAATATCCATAAAAGAGATAGTTGCATCTTCCATGTTATTAACAAGTGCATCAATTTTTGAAACAAGATAGCTATAGAATACTTGAAGTACAAGTGCTACTATAAGTCCGAATACAGTAGTTAACAAAGCAACTTTCATACCAGCAGCAACAACAGTTGGAGAGATATCACCAGCTTGTTCAATAGAGTCAAAAGCTTGAACCATACCTACAACAGTACCTAAGAAACCAAGCATTGGTCCTAAAGCAATCATAAGACCGATCCAACCTAAGTTTGTTTCCAAACGCCCCATTTGCACACTACCATAAGAAACAACAGATTTTTCTACTATATCCATTCCTTCACTATGACGGTCTAATCCTTGATAGAATACACTAGCAAGCGGACCACGAGTATTACGGCAAAGTTCTTTTGCAGCATCAATGCCTCCACTTTTTAATGAATTTTCGATATTGTTTAATAATTTAGTAGAGTTAGTAGTAGCCATATTCAAATAAATGATACGCTCAATAACAAAAGCTAATCCTAAAATTAAACAGATAAGGATAGGAGCCATCCAGCCAGCACCACCTTCAATAAATTTATCTTTCATCACTTGGTGGAAAGATTTTTCGGCAGCAGCAGCTGTGTCTTTAACAACAGGTTTTGCAGCATTTGCAACTTTTGCTAAACTATCAGCTTTTGCTATACTGTCAGCTTTAGCTTCTGTTTTTACTTCTGTTTTTGCAACAGGTTTTACATCTTTTTTAGCACCTTGTGCTAAAACTACGTTAGAAACGCCAAATGTTAGCATTCCGGCAACGGTAAACAAAGCAATTAATTTTTTCATAAGTTTCCGCAAATTAATTTGATTTAACGATTTGATTTTTAATTAGAACTATTATTTATTGATTTTATTTTGTTTTCGTAATAATTTTTGGCGGAGAAAATGGGATTCGAACCCATGAAGCCCTTTTGGAGCTTACACGCTTTCCAAGCGCGCGCCTTCGACCACTCGGCCACCTCTCCTTTTTTAGTATTTTCAAAGAACATTGTTAGTTTTAGAGTGCTAATGTACAAAAAAAATTAATTTGCAAATAAAAAATATTTTAAATAAAATTAATTTTAAACAGTAATTTCTCCTCTAAGTGGCGTTTGCATAAGAGTTTTCACTACTTCAATTTTTTTTTCGTTTCCTAATAAAAACATTAATTTTGTTACTGCCGATTCAGTAGTTATATCAAAACCACCAATAACTCCAATTTTTCCTAATAAAACGCTTGTTTCATATTTTCCAATTTCAACTGTTCCGCCTCCTTTGCATTGTGTTACATTTACAATTATTATTCCTTTATCAATAGCTTTTTTTAAACTTTCGATAAACCAATTATCGGTAGAAGCATTGCCCGAACCATAAGTTTCGAGAATTACTGCTTTTAAGTTTTTTGCTTCAAGAATTGAATTAACAACATTTTCGGTTATGCCTGGAAACAACTTTAGTATTGCAATATTTGGGTCTAAATTTTTATGTACTTTTAATTTTTTGAAATTTGGCGGCAAAATTGCCTCTTTATTATATCTTATATGAACACCTGCTTCGGCAAGAAATGGATAATTTGCCGATACAAACGCATCAAAATTTTCGGAATTATTTTTATGTGTTCTATTGCCTCGATAAATTTTATTTTCAAAACAAATAACTACTTCCGGAACTATTGGTGTATCATCTTGGTATGCTGCAGCAACTTCAATAGCATTAATAATGTTCTCGCGTCCATCGGTGCGTATTACCCCTAATGGCAATTGCGAACCTGTTAATACTATTGGTTTATTTAAATTATTTAACATAAAACTCAATGCTGATGCTGTGTAAGCCATTGTATCGGAGCCATGTAAAACAACAAACCCATCGTAATTTTCGTAGTTTGTTTCAATGCAGCTAACCAAATCGACCCAAAAATCGGGTGAAACATTTGATGAATCAATTAATGGCAGAAAATTTTTAAATTTTATATTGTAATTATATAAACGAAGCATAGGTATATGTTCGTAAATATCTTCAAAATCGAATGGTTTTAGTGTTCCGGTTTCTGCATCTTGAATCATACCAATTGTTCCGCCGGTATATATTACCAAAATATTTCGTTGTGTGTGCATTTTTTTATTTAATTTTAAAAATATTTAGTGCGTTTTGTGTTGTTATTTCTGCAACTTCATCTAAAGAAGATTTGGAAATTTCAGCTATTTTTGCTGCAATAATTTTAACATATTTACTTTCATTTCTCTCACCACGATGAGGTACTGGCGGCAAAAATGGCGAATCGGTTTCTAAAACAATATTTTTTATTCCAATTTTTGAAATTACTTCGGGCAAAGTGGATTTTTTATATGTTATTGGTCCTCCAATACCAAGTAAAAAGCCAAAATCTATAATTTGTTTTGCTTGGTTATAATCGCCCGAAAAACAGTGAAATATTCCAGTTAAACTTTTCCCTTTATATAATTTTATTACATCAAAAATCTCGTTATGCGACTGGCGACTATGAATAATTATTGGCAAACTGTTTTCTAAAGCCCAATTGCATTGAATATCTAATGCTTGCTTTTGTTGAACAAGAAATGTTTTATCCCAATATAAATCAATACCGGTTTCGCCTATACCATAAAATTTATTGTTTTTTAGAGCTATTTCCATTACGGCTAATTGTGTTTTAAAATCACTTTTAACATCTGTTGGATGAAGTGCAATTAATGGGAAACAATTATTCGGAAACTTTTTCGATAAATCTAATATTAATGGTAACGATTTTACATCAATATTTGGCAAGAAAAAAAATTTAACGCCATCATTAATAGCATTTTGTATTGATAATTCTCTGTCGTTATCAAATTGTTCTAAATATAAATGTGTGTGAGTATCGACAAAAATCATACTATTTTCCCAATTAAAGTTCCGCGAGTACAGCTTGTAATTAAAACATTTACATATTCGCCTGTTTTAGTGTTTTCTTTTGGAAAAACAACAACTTTGTTTTGCGAATTTCTGCCATAAAATTGCTCTTTTGAGCGTTTTGAAGTTCCTTCAACTAATACTTCAAAAGTTTTACCTACATCTAATTTATTTCCTCGAACAGAAATTACAGATTGAAAATCGATAATTTCCTGTAATCGGCGACCTTTAACTTCTTCCGAAACATCATCGGCAAATCGTTTGCTGGCAGCGGTATTAGGTCGTTCCGAATATTTAAACATATACGAAATATCGTATCCAACAATATCCATAAGCGAAAGTGTTTGTTGGTGGTCTTCTTCGGTTTCGCCACAAAAACCCGAAATAGTATCGGTAGAAATTGATGCTTCGGGAATAATCCTTTTTATAGCTGCAATTCTATCTAAATACCATTCGCGAGTATATTTTCTGTTCATTTTTTCAAGAATTCGGTTGCTGCCCGATTGAACAGGTAAATGAATAGCTTTACAAAGATTATGATATTTGGCAATAGTTTCGAGCAATTCGTTTGAAATATCTTTTGGATGTGATGTGGCAAAACGAACTCTTAGCAAAGGATTTACTTTTGCAACCATTTCTAAAAGTTCAGGGAAACCAACTTTATGACCATCTAATTCCCAATTATATGAATTTACATTTTGACCTAAAAGGGTAACTTCTCTATAGCCATTTTGGAAAAGATTTGCTGCTTCATTAACAATTGTTTTTGGGTCTCTGCTTCGTTCTTTGCCTCTTGTATATGGGACTACACAATATGAACAAAAATTTTGGCACCCACGCATAATTGAAATAAATGCCGAAATACCATTACTGTCATAACGAACAGGGCTAATATCGGCATAAGTTTCCTCTTCGGAAAGTATAACATTTACGGCACTTTGTCCGTTTGATACTTCTTGAAGTAATTTAGGCAAATCGCGGTAAGCATCGGGACCAACAACTAAATCGACAATGGCTTCTTTTTCCATTAACTCTTCTTTCAGTCGTTCTGCCATGCAACCCAAAACACCAATCCGAAGTTGCTTATTTTTTTTCTTCATCGACCTCAACTGCGAAAGGCGTTTCCAAATTCTATCTTCGGCATTGTCGCGAATTGAGCATGTATTAATGAAAATTACATCGGCTTCTTTAATTTCAGAGGTAGTTTCAAAGGAATCGGCTAACACCGAAGCAACAATTTCGCTATCGCTAAAATTCATCTGACAGCCATAAGTTTCAATATATAATTTTCGTTTTTCTATCATTATTATTGGTACAAATTTTTTGCAAAGTTACGGTTTTTAAATAAATGAGAAAAATAATATAGTTCTTATAATATTTTTTTGGTAATAATTTTGTTGTATAATATTTTTAAACAAAATCAAAGATTTTAAGTTTTTATGAAAATTGTTGTATTTTTGGTTAATTTTTAAAACTTAAAATATTATATACGATTAAATAAAAAACAGAAATTTATAATGGAAATACTTAAAGTAAAAATTGTAAACAAATCGAAACACAATTTACCAAACTACGAAACAATTGCCTCGGCTGGAATGGACATAAAAGCTAATATTTCGGAAACAATAATATTAAAACCTTTATGTAGAGAATTGATTTCAACTGGTTTGTTTATTGAATTACCAATTGGACACGAAGCCCAAATTAGACCACGAAGTGGATTAGCTGCAAAATTTGGTGTTACAGTTTTAAACACTCCAGGCACTATTGATGCCGATTACCGAGGAGAGATAAAAGTAATATTAGTAAATCTTTCTAATGATGATTTTACAATAAACGATGGCGAAAGAATTGCTCAAATGATTATATCGAAACACGAACAAGTTAATTGGATTCCTGTTGATAAATTATCGGAAACCGATAGAGGTGCCGGAGGGTTTGGGCATACAGGAACTAAGTAGAAGCTATTTTTTTAATATAACGCTTATATCGCAGAAAAAACTGATAAACAAAAAAAAGATGTAAGTTTTTTAGCTTTTGCATTTAGCTACTAACAAATTTTAACTAGTAACTTTTTCACCACTCAGGACGCTAAGTTCCAATGATTAATGCAGGAAAAAGTTGGTAAGTTTTATAGTCGGGTCGCTACTTGGAGTCGCACTCCAAATTATATCAATATCCGTGCATCTGTCGTTTTTTAAGCTATATGTGAGTGATTATATTCATTCTATCATTAAAATTTTTTTCTATTTATAGCTTTTCTCTTTGACCTTTTACCTTTTAATTTTTTTTTGTAATTTTGTAAAAAAACACTATCATTTTGGAACAGTTTGAAAAATTAT
>CAZRCF010000136.1:0-5202 GCA_964598505.1 uncultured Lentimicrobiaceae bacterium
AGTATCTAATCGGGTTACTTTATCTGAAAAAAGCTCTTTTTCTAACTTAGTAATTTTTTCTAATTTTTTTTCACGCGATGAACAAGCTGTAAAGAAAATTGCAATTACTGCAATAATGATAATTGATGTTGTTTTTTTCATTTTATTTTGTTTTTTATCGTTTTTTTATATTTGGAAATATCATTCTGTATTTAATATCTACTTTACCTGTTGAAATATCGTTAAGCCTCCGTTTCAGTAACATTTTACGCAAACTACTAACTCTATCAACAAATAAAATACCTTCTAAATGGTCGTATTCGTGTTGAATAATTCGAGCCATAACGCCATCATAAGTTTCATCAAAAAAATTCCAATTTTCGTCGTAATATTGAATTTTTATTATTGGTTTTCTATAAATGTCTTCTCTGATTTCAGGAACGCTAAGGCAACCCTCGTTAAAAGCCCACTCTTCACCTTCTTCGGAAATAATATGAGCATTAATCATCACTTTTTTAAAGTTTAATGCTCGTGGATCTTCTTCAGCGAAAGGTGAGGCATCTAAAACAATTAATCTAATTGACTTATTTATTTGAGGCGCAGCAAGTCCAACCCCATGCGAAAAATACATAGTTTCCCACATATCTGAAATTAATTGACTTAAACTTGGATAATTTTTATCAATTTCTTCAGCTACTTTTTTTAACATTTGATGACCATAAGCCACTATTGGAAGTATCATTTTAATGGTTAATTATTAATGGTTAATTGTTAAAGATAAATTATTAATTCAATTTTCAATGCAAAATTAATATAATTTTTGACAATTAAAAACTGGTTATAGTCTTGTTATTTTTATATATTTATAAATCATTCATTATTTTTATTTATCATATATTGTCGCGATTCCATATAGGTTTGAAGAATAATTGTTGCACTTATAGTATCAATTAGCTCTTTATTTTGTCGCTGTTTTTTATTTAAACCTGCGTCTATCATAGTTTGAAAAGCCATTTTTGATGTATAACGTTCATCAACACGTTCAATAGGAATATCTGGAAATTCTTTTGCTAGTTTCTGTACAAATGGATTTATAAATTTTGCCGATTCGGAATGAGAACCATCTTTTTGTCGTGGCAAACCTACCAAAATACAATCCACAGTTTCGGTAACAAAATAACTTTTTAAAAAATCGAATATTTGTGCCGAAGCAACAGTAGTTAAGCCATTTGCAATAATTTGCATTGGGTCGGTAACTGCAATTCCAACTCGTTTTTGTCCGTAATCAATTGCTAAAATTCTTCCCATCTTTTTAAAGGTAAAGGGTTATAAAAGGTGCATGGTAAAAGGTACAAGGTACAAGGTGAAAATATAATTATTTATTTCCATAGTGGTGTTGGGTATATTTTATTTTCGTGTAATTCTTTTAGTTTTTTTACAACTAAAGGTCTGTCTTCTTGATAAGTAACACCAAACCATTCGGCTTTACTATCGAGTACCATTGCTTGAGCTTTTCCTTGTTTAATTAAATCGTTTACTGCGTATGGAATGTAAAATTCAGATTTTAAGTTTGTTGAATTATCTTTTATAAAATCCTTAAACAAATTATTCAAATGTTCGAAAACTGAAGGCACAAATCCCCAAAAATTCATAGATACAGGAACATTTTCATCTAATTCAACTGATTTTTCATCGTTAATAAATGATTTAATAACTCCATTAATTCGTTGAATTTTTGTGTTTTCTTCAATATCAACAAGTAGCCCATTATTATCGGTAGTACAAACACCACGAGAAACATAACCGTTTTCAGATAATGTACTTCCAAGTCGATAACCAACCATTGAATAATTTGTAGTATTGCCTTGTGGTATGTTTTTCAGGTAATTAGCCATTGTAATAAAAGCATCGCTGCCATAAAAATCATCGCCATTAATTACCGCAAATGGCTCATTAATTTTATCAACAGCCATCATAATAGCATGTCCTGTTCCCCAAGGTTTAATTCTTTCGGGCGTAACATTAACACCATCAGGCACATATTCTAACTCCTGCAAAACGTAGTCAATATCAATTTTTCCGGAATATTTATCGGCAATAGCCTCTTTAAAATCATTTTCAATAGATTTGCGAATAACAAAAACTACTTTGCCAAATCCGGCTTTCATAGCATCGTAAACCGAATAATCTATTATTGTTTCGCCGGTTGGTCCTAATTTATCAATTTGTTTAAGCCCGCCATATCTGCTACCAACACCGGCAGCTAAAATAACTAATGATGATTTCATATAATTTTTTATAGATTATTATATCCTTGTAAAATGGTTTGCAAAATTAATATTAATTATCACTAAATAGAATAAATAAAAAAAAATAAAATTCTAATGATTTCAAAAAAATTTATAATTTAGCAAAATGGAATCACAAAACATTGAATACAAAGAAAGTTGGAGAGATGAATACATAAAATGGATATGTGGTTTTGCTAATGCAAATGGTGGTATAATTTATATTGGAATTAATGATAAAGGTGATGTATTGGGTGTTGAAGATGCTAAAAAACTTTTAGAGGAAATACCAAATAAATCAAAAGATATTCTTGGAATTTTGGTAGATGTAAATCTTAAAACTAATTCAAATTTAACATATCTTGAAATTGTTGTTGAACCTTATCCATATCCTGTAAGTTTCAAAGGTCAATATTATTATAGAAGTGGAAGTACAAAACAAGAACTTAAAGGTGCTGCACTTGATAAGTTTATTTTGCAAAAACAAGGTAAACATTGGGATTCTGTTCCTCAACTAAATATTAAAGTAAACGATTTATCAAAATCTGCTTTTGATTCTTTTAAAAACAGAGCTAAAGAAACAAAACGAGTAACAAGCGATGTATTAAAAGACAAACCACAAATATTGCTTGAAAAACTTTACCTGAAAACAGATACCGGATATTATAAGCGAGCCACTTTGCTTCTTTTTCATCCATTCCCTGAAAAATTTATTACAGGTGCTTATGTTAAAATTGGTTTTTTTAATAGCGATGATGATTTGGTTTTTCAAGATGAAATTCACGGTCATCTTTTTGAACAAGTTGAAAAAACATTAGATTTGCTTTTGACAAAATATTTAAAAGCAACTATTTCGTACAAAAAATTAAACAGAATTGAACAATATCCAATACCAGAAACAGCAATTAGGGAAGCTTTAATAAATGCAATTGTTCACAAAGACTATAGTAGTGGAAACCCTATTCAAATAAGTTTATATGCTAACAAATTGATTATATGGAATGATGGACAACTACCAAATGATTGGACTGTGGAACGTTTGAAAACAAAACATCCTTCTCGACCTTTTAATCCTGAAATTGCAAATTGCTTCTTTCGTGCAGGTTTAATAGAAGCTTGGGGAAGAGGCACAATTAAAATAATAAACGATTGCAGACAAGCAAAAGTTTCATCTCCTGTTTTCAAATATGAGTTATCAAGTTTTGTTGTTGAGTTTAGTTTAAAAACCATTAAATCTAATTTGCCTTATGAAACAAAAATCGAAGGAACCACTTCTGATAAAATATTGTATTACATTTCAAACAATGAATCAATTACAATTGCAGAATTAGCAAGAAAAATTAAGGTTACAGAAAGGACTATAAAACGTATTATAAGTGAATTACAAAAGAACAAAACCATTAAAAGAGAAGGAAATAGTAGAATGGGTATATGGAGCATTGTTTTAAAATAATGTCACCATAAATGTCACCATAAATGTCACCATAAAAAAATAATCAAAATAATAATTATATCAACAAATTAAAAATTATGCAACAAGAAACAAACGCACGAAAAAGCTATCTATTTTCAATTACAATAATTGGAGTTTTATTCTTTGTATTCGGCTTTGCCACGTGGATAAATGGAGCTTTAATTCCATTTCTGAAAACTGCTTGTGAGTTAAGCGATTTTGCAGCTTATTTTGTAACATTTGCTTTTTATATTTCATATTTTGTTATGGCAATTCCTTCGTCAAAAATCTTAGAGAAAGTTGGTTTTAAAAATGGTATGACATTAGGTCTTGGTGTAATGTCATTGGGTGCATTTTTGTTTATTCCGGCAGCATTAAGTCGCTCGTATATAATGTTTTTAGTTGGTTTATTTGTTTTAGGAACAGGTTTGGCACTATTGCAAACTGCTGTAAATCCTTATGTTACCATTTTAGGACCTATCGAAAGTGCAGCAAAACGTATCAGTATAATGGGTATTTGCAATAAGTTTGCAGGCGTAATTGCTCCAATTATACTAGCTTCTGTAGTACTTCACGATGCTGAATCAATTTCAAATCAATTAGCAAATATTACCAATTTAGCTGATAAAGAAGTGCTACTTAATAACTTAGCTCAACGGCTTATTAATCCGTATATTCTTATGGGATTTATTTTAACCGGGTTAGCTCTTCTTGTTCGGTTTGCTCATTTACCGGAAATAAATCCGGAGAAAGATGATGAAAATATTTTAACCACTAAAAAAGGAATATTTCAATACTCACAGCTTACTTTTGGAGTAATTGCTTTGTTTTTTTATGTAGGAGTTGAAGTAATTGCCGGCGATACTATTATTAGATATGGTCAATCGTTGGATATTGCAATGGAATCGGCAAAATATTTTACTTCACTAACATTAATAGCTATGGTAATTGGCTATTTTGTTGGCATAAGTTTAATTCCACGAGTAATATCACAAAAAACAGCTTTAATTTGTTGCTCAGTTTTAGGAATAATTTTTACTGCAGGTGCTTTAATAATTCCTGCAAGCTCAATTTTGCATTTACCATTTATTGATCTTTTAACTTTTAAAAGTATCGAATTAACAATACCAACCACAGTTTTTTGTATTGCATTGTTAGGTTTTGCAAATTCTTTGGTTTGGCCCGCAATATGGCCCCTTGCTTTAGATGGTGTAGGAGGTTATACTAAACTTGGAAGTGCATTTTTAATTATGGCAATAGCTGGTGGTGCATTATTACCCCTCGTATATGGAAAGTTAGCCGAAATAATTGGTACTCAACATGCTTATATCATTGCTATACCATGTTATTTAATTATTTTAGGTTATGCAATTATGGCTAAAAAGTTGAAAACGCTAAGTAGTAAGTAATGTAAAGTAAAAGTAGAAAAAAAGAAGTGATTTGTTAATGTGCTAATCCGTTAATGTGCTAATGCGATAATGA
>CAZRCF010000136.1:5302-7732 GCA_964598505.1 uncultured Lentimicrobiaceae bacterium
TTTTTTATAACTTTGCTAAATGGAAAATAAAGAGACTAAAAACATATCGGCATTAAAAGTTAACGCAGGAATTGAACAGCCTTCACAAGTTAATCCATATCTCTTTAAAAATCCGAGAGTTAAAAGACCTCAATTATCATTAAAACAATTTATTGACGAAATCCGTAAAGGAAATACTATAGTTTTAAGTCAAGCAATTACATTGATAGAAAGCTCATTGTCAGAACATTATGAATTTGCTCAAAAGATTATTGATGCGTGTTTGCCATATTCAGGTAATTCAATAAGAATAGGTATAACAGGAGTGCCTGGTGTTGGTAAAAGTACATTTATTGAGGCATTTGGCAAATTTTTGACCGGTAAAGAACACAAACTTGCTGTTTTAGCAATTGATCCAAGTAGTCAACGTTCAAAAGGGAGCATATTAGGCGATAAAACTCGAATGGAAGATTTATCAATAGATAAAAATGCCTTTATTCGCCCATCACCATCGGCAGGCTCTTTAGGTGGAGTTGCTCGTAAAACAAGAGAAACAATTATTGTTTGCGAAGCAGCTGGTTTCGATAGAATTATTATTGAAACCGTTGGTGTTGGGCAATCAGAAACTGCTGTTCATTCTATGGTAGATTTCTTTTTATTATTAATGCTTTCGGGTGCTGGCGACGAACTTCAAGGTATTAAACGTGGAATAATGGAAATGGCTGATGCAATTATTATTAACAAAGCCGATGGCGATAATATTAACAAAGCAAATCTGGCTCGGGCTCAATATACTTCTGCTTTAAACATGTTTCCTCCAACAATATCAAAATGGAAACCACAAGTTTTAACTTGTTCATCGGTAAATAAATATGGAATTAGCGAAGTATATGATTTAATAAACGAATACTTAAATTTAACAAAAGAAAATGGTTATTTCGAGCAACACCGAATTGAACAATCAAAATATATACTAACCGATTATATTAATCAAACTTTACTCAGTACTTTTTACCAAAATCCTGAAATAAAAAAACAGTATAAAAAAATTATGGAAAAAGTTACTCAGGGCAAAGTAAGCCCATATAAAGCCGGACATGAACTTATTGAGTTATTTTATAGCTTAAAAAAGTAATAAATATAAGAGTAATTTGCATCGCCAAATAAAAAATATTTAAAAATAATTTATGTTCAAGGCAACCTTTTTAGAGAAATTTGCGTCATATATTAAAATACTAATAAATGATTTCCGATAAAGAACTCATAGAATGCTGTTTAGAAAACGACAGAAAGGCTCAGAAACTCTTATACGATAAGTTCTCTAGTAGAATGCTCGGGGTTTGTTTACGTTATTCTCGTAATATTCAAGAAGCTGAGGATATGATGTCGGAAGGATTTGTTAATATTTTTACAAAATTAAGTTCTTTCAAAGCAGATGGACCTTTTGAAGGATGGATGAGAAAAATTATGGTTAATACATCAATCTCTCAATATAGGATAAATCTAAAGCATCAATATCATCAAGATGTTACCGAAGTTAATGAAATATCTGATAATAGCGAAAATGCACTTGAAAAAATTGAAGCTCGCGATTTAATGAAAGTAATTCAACAAATGCCCGAAGGGTATAAAGTTATATTTAACCTTTGCATAGTTGAAGGATACACTCATAAAGATGTTTCTGAAATAACTGGTCTTTCAGAGGGAACATCGAAATCGCAGCTATCAAAAGCCAAAAAGTGGCTAAAAAACAAATTAGAAGAAATTGAAGAAAAAGTTTAAATATAATGCAAAACAACAATTTTAATAACAAAATAAAAGACATACTTAGCGATTATTGCGAAGAACCGTCTAACAATTGTTGGAATTCAATTGAACAACAGTTAAATCAAGTATTGCCGGTAAGTAATGCAAATCCTACTGTTTCAACTAATTCATTTAGTAAGTTTATTAGTTCAGCTACTGGTAAGGTAGTTGCTGTAATTAGCTCAGTATCTATTGTTACAGCATCTTTAATAATAATTAATAATTCAAATGAAACAAATAATGAATTAAATAATAAGCCAATTATTGCTCAAAATGAAACTCCTACACAAAAAGATTCAATTATTGAATTAACTAATACCGAAATTGCATTAGATAATAAGATAAAAGAAATTAGTGCAAAACCTAAAACACTATTTAATGATAAAATTACTGAGACAAATAATTCTAACAATTCATTGATTTCAAATAGTTTAAGTGTAAACAGTAATAACATTATCAATCAGCCTACTATTAATAATATCAATAACATTGTTACAACACCTGCAAATTCTGTAAATAAAAGTGAAGAACCTATTCAGAAAAAGGCTGAAGTTGTAAACAAAGAAGAAAATAACATAAAAACTAATGAAGATATAATTGAAACTAATAATTCGGAAAACCAAGAGATTGATAAATCAACAAAAA
>CAZRCF010000137.1:0-7697 GCA_964598505.1 uncultured Lentimicrobiaceae bacterium
TGATGTGCTAATGTGATGATGTGATAATTCGATGATGTGATGATTGAAAAGACTTAGTGAAACTTAGTGAACTGAGTGCCTTAGTGGTAAAAAAAAGTTAAAAGGAGCTAATAGCTAAATGCTAACAGCTAAATGCTAAGAAATACTGATTACTCAAAAACAACAAAACATATAACTAATTAAAAAAATAAAAAATATGAAAACAAAAATTTTAAAATTTAGTACAATTGCGGTGATTTTGCTTCTTATATTTTCTGCTTCATCAATTGCACAAAGAGGCGAACGCATGCAACAAAGAAAAGCAGAAATTGAAATGAGAAGGATTGCTTTTTATAATCGATTTTTAAATCTAACACCAGCAGAAGCTGAAAAATTTTGGCCCCTTTTTAATGAATATGCAAAGAAAAGAGCTGAAATAAAAAAAGATATAATTAAGAATAAAAAATCTTATGAGGATGAAAATTTTGACCAATTAAATGAAAAAGAAGCAGATGAAGCAATTAAAAATGATGTTGAAGTACAACAAAAAATGTTTGACTTGAACAAAGAATACATTGCAAAATTTAAAATAATACTACCTGTTCAAAAAGTTGCAAAATTGAGAAAAGCGGAGCAAAAATTCAGGAAAGAGTTACTGAAAATGGTTCGAGATAAAAGAAAATATAACATGAGATAGTTAATTTTTAAAAAAAATCGGAGTTCAAACTCCGATTTTTTTTATGCGGTTAAAAGATGTTAAACACTCTTAAATATTAAAAAAAACAAATTACTTTTGTAAGTTATGAATAGAAATAGAATTTTGTTTACAATAATGATTATGTCATTATCCCTCATTGGGTTAATTAGCTTACAATTATATTTGATACAAAATGCTGTAAAAGTAAAAGAGGCGAACTTTTTAAGTGAAGTAAAAGATGCTGTAAAAAGTGTAGTTTTAAAATTAGAAAAGATTGAACTCACTCGCCAAATTAATGACCCAAAATATGGAGCATCACCAATCTTACTTATCGACTCATTAAATAAACAAATTGCTAAAAATTTAGAGAAAAGTGACTATAAAAACAAAGATGTTGATTCAAATATAGATGCTCGAGGGCAAATTACTTTTGAGTTTATTAGAAAAAAATCGGGACAAATTTTACAACAATATGCAAATAACCCCGCAGATACTCCGGTTTTATATAACGAAATTGGAACAAGGTCGATAAATTCACCAATTCAAATTGATTCAAATAATGATCAGCATAGAGGTTCTATTGTAATGCAATTAATGGAAAGTTTGATTAATCCTAATCAAAATAAACCTATTGAAAAAAGGATTGATAAATATTTATTAGATGCACTTCTGAAAAATGAATTTAATAGTCAGAACATCAATACACCTTATGAATTCGGGGTTTATACTTATGGGGATAGCAATTATTGTATAGAAAAAACTGGAAATTACACAAAAGAACTATCAACAAAAGGTTTAGTATTTAATCTATTTCCAGGCGATATGTTTTCTTCAAACCCGTCATTATTAACAATATATTTCCCAGATGCACAGCAATATTTATTATCAAAAATGTGGTTTATATTATTAATTGCTATTGTTTTAATTATTGTAATTATGGCTGTTTTTATGTACAGTATTTCAACCATTATTCGACAAAAAAGGCTATCGGATATGAAAAATGATTTTATCAACAATATGACTCACGAATTTAAAACTCCCGTATCTACAATTGCTCTTGCATGTGAGGCTCTTAACGATAATGATATTAAACAATCGGCAAGTATAATGCAAAGTTATATAGGTATTATTAATGATGAAAATAAAAGATTAGGCAAAATGGCAGAAAAAATTCTGCAAACAGCTATTCTTGATACTGGTCAATTAAATTTAAAATACGAAAACATTGATATTAACAGAATTATTGAAGATGTTTATAAAAGTATGGTTATTGTTATTAATAATAGAAATGGTATATTAGAAAAACGACTTAATGCAAAAAATAATATTATATTTGCAGATAAAGTTCATATAACTAATATGATTTATAATTTAATTGATAACGCAAATAAATATACTCCAAATATTCCACATATAATAATTTCTACTCAAGACTATAATGAAGGTATTTTAATAAAAATTAAAGATAATGGTATCGGTATTAGCAAATCAAATCAAAAGAAAGTATTTGAAAAACTTTATCGAGTACCAACAGGAAACAAGCACGATGTAAAAGGCTTCGGTTTAGGACTTAGTTATGTAAAAGTAATTACAGAACTACACGAAGGCAATATTTCGGTTGAAAGTGAGTTAAGAAAAGGAAGTACATTTAAGATATATTTGCAAACAAAAAAATAAAAATATGGAAAATTCAAAAATCAAAGTATTATTAGCCGAAGATGATCCAAATTTAGGCATGGTGCTAAAAACATATTTAGAAGCAAAAGGATTTGAAGTAAGCTTGTGTATAAATGGCGACGAAGCATGCCAGCAATTTTCAAAAAACTCGTTTGATGTATGTTTGCTTGATGTAATGATGCCTGTAAAAGATGGTTTTACAGTTGCCCGTGAAATTAGGTCAAATGACAAGAAAATACCAATCCTTTTTACAACAGCAAAATCGATGCAACAAGATGTACTTGAGGGTTTTGAAGCTGGAGCCGACGATTATATTACCAAACCTTTTAGTATGGAAGAATTGCTTGTTAGAATGAAAGCAATTATCCGAAGAACTCGCCCAGAACTTATTGGAGAACAATTGCAATTAAATTTTGTATTAGGTAAGTATTCTTTTGATTATACTCGTCAGTTGTTAGCAATTAATGGCGAAGAGCACAAACTAACCTCAAAAGAAGCTGATTTGCTTAAACTTCTTTGTGAAAGGAAAAATGATGTTTTAGACCGCTCGTATGCGCTAAATAAAATTTGGAACGATGATAGCTATTTTAATGCTCGAAGCATGGATGTTTATATTACAAAGCTTAGAAAATATTTAAAAGGAGACCCCGAAATTGAGCTAATGAACGTTCATGGTGTTGGTTTTAAATTAGTTGTAAACGATTAAACTCATTATATATCAATAAAAAAAGTGGCGATTAAAAAATCGCCACTTTTTTTATTCAAATCTATCTAATATTATGAAAAACATTAGTTACATCATCATCTTCTTCAAGTTTTTCTAATAATTTATCCACTTCCACTCTTTGTTCATCTGTAATCTCTTTAGTATCATTAGGAATACGTTCAAAACGGAACGATTTAATTTCAAAATTATTTTCCTCAAAATACTTTTGAATTGGACCAAAACTTTGAAAATCGGCATAAATCATTAAATCTTCACCATCAACAAACAATTCTTCAACATTAAAATCGATTAATTCGAGTTCTAAATCTTCGAGATTAATTTCTGGTTTCATTACAACTGTAAAACAACATTTTCTATCAAAAATAAAATCAAGCATACCATTAGTTCCAAGCGAACCATTATACTTATTAAAATAACTACGTATATTAGCTACTGTTCTAATAGTATTATCGGTAGCCGTTTCTATTAAAACTGCAACACCATAAGCAGCATAACCTTCATATACATGTTCTTTATAATCTTTGGTGTCTTTTTCTGTTGCACGTTTAATAGCCCTTTCAATTGTTTCTTTAGGCATATTTTCGCTACGTGCTGTTTGTAATAATAAACGAAGTTTAGCATTAGTTGAAGGATCTGAACCACCAGTTTTTACTGCCATTGTAACTTCTCTCCCTAACCGAGTAAATACTCTTGCCATATTGCCCCAACGTTTAAACATTCGAGCTTTTCTGTATTCATAAGCGCGTCCCATAATATAACTTTTTTTGCAAAACTACTTATTTTTTTCAAAATAAAAGAATTTTAATCACAAAATAAATGATTAAATATTTATTTTTTAAAAATACAATAAATGAAAAGCATTTAATAATTTAATAAAATAATTTGATATTTAATAAATTATTTATAATTTAGTGCAATCAAAATATAAGTATTTCAATAAAACAGATAATATATGGCAATTCAAACAGAATCATGGGGGTCGCGTGTAGGCTTAGTGCTGGCAATGGCTGGTAATGCAGTTGGTTTTGGCAATTTTCTACGTTTTCCGGTACAAGCTATTAATAATGGTGGCGGTGCATTTATTATTCCTTATTTAGTTTGTTTTTTATTAATGGGAATTCCACTATTGTACATTGAGTGGTCAACAGGCAGATTTGGTGGCAGATTTGGGCATCATTCTACACCGTTTATTCTAGATAAAATGGATAAAAAACGCATTTGGAAATATGTTGGAGTTTTTGGAATTTTTTCAAATTTGGCTATTGCAGCTTACTATTGCTACCTCGAAAGCTGGACAATTTCTTACGTTTATCACTCAATTGTAGGCACTTTCCAAGGAATGAATCAGGGTGAAGTTTCAGGTTTTTTTGATAGTTATTTGAATGTTTCTCATTCAACTACTGGAATTCTGTACGAAGCTATAGTTTTTTATATATTATGTTTAACTTTAAATGTTTGGATATTGAGTAAAGGACTAAGTGGTGGAGTAGAAAAAGCTGCAAAAATAGGTATGCCATTACTTATTATATTTGGAATATTTTTAGCAATAAAAGGAGTATTAATAAAAAGTGGTTCGCAAAATGCAATTAACGATGGTATTGTTGGATTAAATTTTTTATGGACACCCGTTTATAGTAGTCTTACCGACCCCAAAGTATGGTTTGCAGCTGCCGGTCAAATATTCTTTACGCTATCAGTAGGAATGGGAACCATACAATGTTATGCTTCTTATGTTCGTAAAAAAGACGATATTGCTTTAAATTCTATGTCGGCAGGCTGGATGAACGAATTTGTAGAAATTGTTTTAGGAGGAACAATTATAACATCAATAGCAATTGGTTATTTAGGCATTGATAAAGTAGTTGAATTGTGCAAAATGGGTGGTTTGGGATTAGGTTTTCGCACTATGCCTTTTCTTTTTCAGCAATGGGGAACTTTTATGGCTGCAATTGCTGGTGTTGCTTTCTTTGGATTACTATTTTTTGCAGGTATTACATCTTCACTTGCTATGGGAACGCCTGTTTTAGGATTTTTCCAAGATGAATTTAAATGGTCGCGAGGAAAAGCAGCATTATCTTTCGGTATATTAATTTTATGTTTAGGGTTGCCTACTGTTCTATTTTTCCAGAAAGGAGTTTTTGATGAATACGATTATTGGGGCGGCACGGTAGCACTTTTTACTTTTGCAATGCTCGAAACCGTTCTGTTTGCTTGGTTTTTTGGCATGAAAAAAGGTTGGCGCGAAATTACTTATGCTGCTGATATTAAAGTGCCAATAATTTTTAAATATATAATTAAATTTATTACACCGGTTTTGTTAATTATTATATTTTTTGGAGCATTATTGAGTCCCGAGAATAACGATTGGTCGAAAATTAGCCTAAATGGATGGAGTGTTGATAAAGAGAGCGTTATAGGTAAAATTATGCACAAAGGAGTTGGTCCTAACAGCGATTATTTTGCAAATACTTTCTATGTAGAAAATGATGGAATTGTTGATGATATTTACGAAAAAGATGGTGGAAAATTTTTATCAATAAGTAAATTAATAAATGGGAAAGTTGCCGTAAAAGAGTATGAAATTAATAAAGGATATACACTTTTAGTAACTCCAAAACAGCAAGTAAAAGTTGGCGACCCAATGTTTAAAGGTAATATTATAAATAATATTTTTTATATTGATTTATCGCGATTGCTATTATTGCTAACTTTTATTACATTTTGCATAATGGTATATATTGTAGCCAAAAGAAAATGTAAATTATTATAGTATAAATTATTAAATACCTAAATATATGAATACTTCAGCTTTAATTGTAATGCTAACTGTTCACATAACTGTAACAGGATTAACTATTTATTACTTTTACAAAGTTCTTTTTGTAAAAAGAAATCCAGAATTTGAAAACGATGAAGAAGATTGATTTTAGAGTTACCTAAAATTCGTATAGAATAAAGTAAGTTGTTGATTTTAACATTCTGAATAAAACTATTCAATAAAAGTTTCTATTTTTGATTATTTCAATAATTAATTTTTTAAATAAAATGTATTTTTATACTTTTGCCTAAATATAATTTAAAACCAATAAACAATAAAACAAAACTAAATGAAAAAGCTTTTTACAACCCTGCTATTTATAGCAATTTTTACAGTAACTTTTGCACAATTGCAAGTTCTAAATCAAAAACAAATCAGTTTAAAAAAGAATGATGAGATTTCAGTTGTTGAAGTTGGGAAAAAAGGATTTGTTGTAATTCAAACCACCAAAAGCGAAGAATCGCGAAAATTAAGAACATGGTCATTTACATTATATAATCCTGAATTACAAGTTGATTGGAAAAAAAATATCGACATTGAAAAATATCTTGAAGTATTAGCTTCAAATACTTATGAAGGTACAATTAATATTATTTTGTATGAACCAAATCAAATGGGTCAAAAGGCTGATTTTTTTGTGCTTTTAAAAGTAACTGAGGATGGTACAATTACAAAAAAAGAGATTGAATTGGAAGCTAAAATTGTAGTTTATCCAGGAATGTTTGTTAGTGATTGCTACTATTTTGATGCAATAATAAAAAAAGATGATGTTATTGCAAAATTCGATTTTTCGAGTATGAAACTCACAACAACCCCAATCGAATTACCTGATAAAACAGAAATATTTGATAGAACCACTGATGGTGTTAGCATTTATTTAAGGGTGAAAAGTATTAAAAAGAAACTACCTTACGATGCAATTTATACTATTGAAGATGGAGTTGTAGTTAATAAAACGAATATAAAATGTGCAGATAAAACTAATATTGATTTTTTTAACGTTATTTTACCCGATACATCTCGCAAATTTGTATTAGGAATGACCTCTTATGAATATGAAGGGGAAAGGAAAAGAGATGACAGAACAATACTTCAAATGTACCTTACAAATATTGAAAAAGAAGATATTCAAACAATTAATAACGTAGATAAAAAAATATCAGACGAATTTACAAACAAAAGAGATATTTCGATAAAAAACAAATTTTTTGGTCAATCATATCGCGTTGATGGAAATAGATTTATTACAAGTAGTTGTTTTAGATTTAATGATAAAAATTTTATGGTTTTTGATAAATATCAAATAATACAAGTTCTTCGATCGTGTGGAAAAAATTGCACCTATTGGGCATTTGAAGCATATTACTATACCAATACTATAATTTGGTGTTTTAATGATGATGGAGAAGTAGAATGGTCGAGAAACTTTGAATACGATATAATTAGTCCATATTTTCATGCAAAAACGTGTGCTCGTCCATATAAAGATAAT
Organism: uncultured Lentimicrobiaceae bacterium; assembly: GCA_964598505.1. GTDB lineage: Bacteria > Bacteroidota > Bacteroidia > Bacteroidales > WCHB1-69 > CAZRCF01. The sequence goes on from CAZRCF010000137.1 coordinate 7,391, forward strand.
ACAATTGCATTAATTGGTCATTTTAATAATGAGCTATCATATAAAACAATTTCTATGGATGGCGATGTAATTGAAGGAACCGAAAAACAAAAAGTTTCAAATAGATCAAAGTTCTCTGAATTAACTAAATTTAATAATAGTATTACTCATTTATACGATAATACTTATTTAATTTGGGGAAATGACGATGACTCAAAATTTGGCGAGGAAAAATCGAAAAGTAAAAAAGAGCTGAATATGATTTTTAAAATCGTTGAATTTCAATAGATTTTTATTTTAATCTGAATAAATAAATATAAACCTACGA
>CAZRCF010000138.1:0-7670 GCA_964598505.1 uncultured Lentimicrobiaceae bacterium
TTGATTAAAATCCTCTTTTACATATAATTCGGTAAGCATTTTAATTAAAACTATCTCTCTAATTATTTCGTTAGCCAAAAGAGGGTCGCGTCCCAATTCATTGCTGATTTTAAACAAATCTGCCTCTTTATTAATAATATCTTGTATAAGTAATTTTGAAAATTTTGAAAAAGGATTATCGAAATAATTATTAAAAAATGAATTAAAAAAATTCATATATGCGCTGTTTTCTGTATATATTTCGTTGTTTCCTATATAGAGTTTAAAAAGGGTATCGGTCATTTTCGAGCGAAAAATTAAATCAACATTTGCAAAAGTGTATTTTTGATATGTCCGAAAATATTGACCATTATTTTCGCCCCATCCATCAAATATTATTGATTTTAACGAGTCGATAGTTTTAATATTTCTACCAAAATATATTTTTTCAAAATTGTTATTTTGGCTCAAAAAAATTCCAACAGCATTATCTAAAGCATTTATCAAACTATTAATGTCCTTAAACAATGAATCTTTACAAATTACATACATTGGCACCTCAGCAGCCGATATTTCTATTGGATTTTTGTATTTGCTATCTGCCTCTAATTCAACGTTATATGTGTATTCGGGTTCGGCATAAAAATCACCTTCAATAAAATTTATGCAAAACATAAAATACGATGGTTGATTTAAGTCAATTTCTACTCTAAAATTTCCATGTTTATCAATTCGTGTATTAGTAACCAAAACACGTTTATAGCTTAGCAAATCGTCGTATTTATAAATTCGCAAATCACAATTAGCTGCAAATTTAGCTGTGCCAATAATTACTGTGGGATTGTAAGCAAATCCAAAAGTAATTGTTGCAAATAAAACTAATATTAAAATATATTTTTTCAATATTTTTTATTAAATAACGTTTAAAATTATAAATTAGTCTTTATTTCAATTGCGTCTGGAATAAAATCTTTAGTATCGCCATTATGACGAATAATATCTCTAACAATTGTAGAGGTAATAAACGTATGTTCGGGCAAAGTTAGTATAAAAATAGTTTCAATATTTGGATATAATTTTTTATTTGCTTGAGCAATTGATCTTTCAAACTCAAAATCAGAAGAGGTTCTTAGCCCACGAAGTATAAAATCAGCACCCACTTTTTTGCAAAAATCAACTGTTAGTCCCGAGTGCGAAGCAACTTCGATATTTGGAAAATTGGCAAATGTTTTTTCTATCCATTTTATTCTTTGCTCTTTAGAAAACATGGTTTTTTTATCAGAATTTTCACCTAATAACACAATAATTTTATCAAATAATGGAATTGCTCTTTGCAAAATTGATTCATGCCCCTTAGTAATTGGATCAAATGAGCCGGGAAAAACTGCAATTTTTTTCATTTTTAATTTATTTTTTATTTGTCGTATGGAACTCGCTAATAATCATTCTCTTGAGTGAAAAGAATTTTCATGTTCGTTTCATATTAATTTTATTTTGTGCTTATTGTTTTTTCTATTGATAGCCATAATTTTTGAGCTGTAAAATCCCAAGAGAACTTATTCATTTGAATAAATCCTTTTTCAATAAGGCTTGACCGAAGGTTTTTATCAGAATAAATATTATTCATCGCTTTACTAATATCGATAATATTAAACGGATCAACAAATATAGCAGCATCGCCTGCAATTTCGGGCATAGAAGTTACATTTGAAGTAATTACTGCTGTGCCACACTTAAAAGCCTCAATAATTGGAATACCAAATCCTTCGAAGTAAGAAATATAAACAAGAGCCAAAGAGCTTGATAAAGCTTGATTTAATTCCTTAGGTTCTAATCTGCCACAAAAAATCACATCTGATTTATATTCCATTTTGTTAAATGCTTTGGCAATATTTTTTGTCCACCATTTTTTTTCGCCTACAATAAGTAAGCATACATCAGATGTTACGGTTTTTTTAAAATTATCGAATGCATTAAACAGGTTTTCTAAATTTTTTCGTGGAATTAACGAACCTATAAAAATAAAATACTGTTTACCATTTGCAAATTTTTCTTTTGATATTAATATTTCATTTTCTGATAATACTTTATATGTATCATTTACACCATTATAAACAACATCAATTTTGTTTAAATCAATACTGTATTTTTTAGAAATATCATTTTTAGAAAACTCTGATACAGTTGCAATTCGTGATGCTTTTCGGGTAAAGCGAGGGAAAAACCACTTATAATATTTTTTAATTATCCAAGGGAAATCTTTTGGATAGTGTTCAAAATTAATATCATGTATTACTGCAAGTGAAGGAATTTTTGAACTTAACGGAAGATAGCCATCAGGAGAAAGAAAAATATCGGGCTTTAACTTAGATAAGTATAGCTTTACAGAAATTTCAAACCAAATAATAAATAAAAATGGATGCCGCGCCTGTGGCGATAAAACAACAGGAATAATATTATCCGAAAAAATAAACTCTTCATTATATGGTCGGTCGAAAATAAAATAAAAAGTATGCTCGGGGTGTTCTTTTGTTATTCTTTTGAGCGATTCGTAGGTAAACCAACCAATTCCTTCGAGTTTGTTTTTAAGTAAAAGCCGAGTATTAACTGCAATCTTCATTTTATTCTAAATATTTTGCTAAGATATTATCTTTTTCAATAAAAACATATTTTATTGTATTAATATTTTCGAAATTTATACATAACTTTGCAGCAAATAAGGGTTTTTTTATGAAAAATCGGATTAAGCGGCTACTACAACTTTTGTTTGGCTATAATAATTATTTGTTTACCTTTGCTTTATACGTTATTGCTACATTACGTTTGCAACGTAAAGAGAAGGACTTTCTTTTTTTCTTAAAAATGCTTCCCGAAAATGGTATTATTTTAGATATTGGTGCAAATTTAGGAGTAATGACCTATTATTTTGCTTCTCGCCGACGAAATTCTTTTGTTTATGCTTTTGAACCCGTGCCCGAAAATATTACAATTCTACGAAAAATTGTTCGTCTGTTTAGGCTAAAAAATGTTCGTATTATGGAAATAGCTGTTGGCGACCAAAATAAAGATATTTCGATGGTATTACCCGAACAAAATAAAGTTCGTTTTCATGGTTTGAGCCATGTTGTTCATGAATCAATTACTGAATTTAATGAAGGAAAAACCATTACAGTTCCAATGAAAGCCTTAGATAATATGGATGTTCTTTCATTATCAAAATATTTTATTAATGGAATAAAATTAGATGTTGAAAATTTCGAATATTTTGTTTTAAAAGGAGCACATTTAATATTGCAACGTCATCGTCCACTTGTTTACGCTGAGCTTTGGGATAATAAAAATAGGCAGGATTGTTTTAAATTAATGCAAAATATTGGTTACGACATTAATGTTTTGGTAAACCGAAAACTTGTTCCATTCGACCCTAAAATTCATCATAAACAAAATTTCTTTTTTGTTCCTGAAGATTAATCTATTATGCAAAAGAAGTTTCTAACTAGCTTGGTTATTTTGCTTTTTCTCAATTTATTAATAAAACCTTTCTGGATTTTAGGAATTGATAGAGTTGTTAATAATATTGTTGGCGCTCAAGAATATGGCTTCTATTTTGCAATTTTTAACTTCTCATTTTTGTTTAATATTCTGTTAGATGTTGGATTAACCAATTTTAACAACCGAAATATTTCCCAAAACAGCCACCTTCTCAATAAATATTTTTCCGGAATTGTAGTTCTAAAAATTCTATTATCAATTGTTTATATTATTATTACAATATCTATAGGGTTAATTATTGGATACAATTCTAATCAAATGCAACTTCTTTATGTTTTGGGTTTTAATCAAATATTAATCTCATTTATTTTATATCTTCGTTCAAATATATCGGGTTTGCATTTTTTTAAAACAGATAGTTTAATTTCTGTTTTAGATCGATTTTTAATGATACTTTTCTGTTCGGTGCTTATTTGGGGAAATATTACAAATCAAAAAATGACAATTCAATGGTTTGTTTATGCACAAACTACTGCATATTTGCTAACTGCTGCTGTTGCATTTATAATTGTTGTTCGTAAATCAAATTTTTCAAAATTATATTGGAACTCGAAATTTTTTATTGTAATAATTCGACAAAGTTTGCCTTATGCACTTTTAGTTTTGTTGATGACTTTTTATAATAGAATTGATAGTGTAATGATTGAACGCCTACTTTCGGGCAACGAAGGAGCATATCAATCAGGAATTTATGCCTCAGCATATCGTTTGCTTGATGCCACAAATATGATTGCTTATCTGTTTTCGGTGTTGCTATTGCCAATATTTGCACGAATGATTAAGCAAAAACAAGATGTTGGCAAAATGGTTAAATTATCGTTTTCGCTGCTAATTACACCGGCAATAATTATTTCATTTTCTTGTATTTTTTATAGATATGAAATTATGAATATGCTTAATCCTCAGCACACTAACGAAACAATAGAAATATTTCAATCAAGATTAAATCAAGGAGCTTTTGTTTTTGCTGCATTAATGGGTTGTTTTATAGCAATTTCTACAACATATATTTTTGGCACTTTACTTACTGCAAATGGAAATTTAAAACAATTAAATATATTTGCATCAATTGGGATGTTGGTTAATATTGCATTAAATTTTATTGTAATTCCTGTTTACTTAGCTTCAGGTTCGGCTGTTGTATGTATTATTACTCAGTTTGGCACAGCTGCTTTACAAATGGGATATGCTATAATAAAATTTAAGTTTAAAATTAGATGGATTATAATTTTCCGTTTTGTATTTTTTGTAATTGGTTTATTATTAATTCAATATCTGTTTAAACAATTTAATTTTGAATGGCATTATAAGTTTATCCTTTTAATATTAGCATCATTTACTTATGCCTTTGTTTTAAAATTAATAAATGTAAAGGAGATAATACACATTTTTAAACTAACGGAGGAAAAAGAAAATTTATAAGTTATTTCAACAGGCTAATTACTAGTTATGCAAAGTTCCGAAGCTACTAAAAACATTGAAATGTATCATCTAAAAAAACTCAATAAATACAATATAAATTATGAAGTATTATTTGTTTGACTATGCATGTGCAACAAAAGAAACAGGTTCACAATACCCGCAGATTCAAAAAATGTCTGTTAAGTATGATTATAATGCTAATAATTCTGTTTCCAAACTGTCAAGATGTATTAATGATTTTCCAAATTTTGAACCAAATTTAAATTCATTTATTTTACATAAAAGTGCTAAGGCTTCTGATTTGTTAAGTTCCGCACCATTAATTGGTTCTGGATTTATAATTAGTGAAAAATTAAAGAATATTTTTGAAAAATTTAAACTACCTACACATAAAAACTATCCAGCAAAAATAATTCAAAAAGAAAACATTTATAATTATTATTGGATACATATTATTTGTGATTTAACAGATTATATTGATTATGGAAAATCGGAATTTTATATTACTCATCTTTTTAAAAACATCCAAGATATTATTCATATAGATTCTAAAAATGAGCTTATTAGTAAAAGAGAAGAATTAAAAAAGAAAGATATATATTTTTCAATTAGTCCAATTAAAATTTATTTTATTGATGACTATTTATTAAATTTTGATTTGTTTTATATTTCACTTTTTGATTTTAACTTTTATGCGAGTCAAAATTTAAAAAATGTTATTTATGAAGAAAATATTACAGGTATAGAATTAACTGAATCAAATAAATTTACGGAATAATTATATTACTTGTTATGTGAAAGCATAGCAGAGTGTGATATTAGGATTAGATTTAAAATATTGGTTAATAGAATAAGTTAAAGTTTTTTTTTATTTCTATAGTATATTTAGCTTACTTAGTATGATAAACATTCAAAATTTTAGCATCAGATTTTCTGATAATTGCATGAGGAGCACCACCAAATATATAAATAAATGTAGTATCACCATTATCATCAATTTCCATTTTTGAAGTTGGCATAGAACCAAACACATGCCAAGCTGTGTCACCGTCTATACACGCATCAAAAGGTCTATTATCATATATTTTTTGTCCATAAATTGGTAGCCATATAGCTTCAGCAATTTTTATTGCAGTCTCTTTATTCGGCACATAATCTATTTTATTAGGATTAATTAATGATACAAAAAAGAATGAGCAAGCAACTATAATTATGAAAATTATTTTATTCATCTAAATCTATTTATTTTAAATTTATATTTAATTTTTAATAGCAAAGATAGTTATTTTATAAAAAAAAGTAGAAAATAAACATACTTTATTTATTATTAAATAGATAAGATATGAAATGAATTACAAAGTAGTAACTAGTAAATCGTTTTCATCTCTGTGTACCTTCGTGTTCTCAGTATCTCCGTGTTTTTTTCCAGTATTTTTTTTAAATAATGAAAAGATAAAGTTGTATTAAATCTATAAATAAAAAAAACTCTTACTGAAATATACAATAAGAGTTTTTTGTTAATGTACCCGGAGCCGGGATCGAACCGGCACAGGTTGCCCTACTGGTTTTTGAGACCAGCGCGTCTACCAATTCCGCCATCCGGGCAATAAAATTTAGAACGGACAACAAAGTTACAGTTTTTTTTTAAACTGGCAATAAAAAAAAAATTATATTTTCAAGATGTAAAATTATATTATTTTTTGTTGTAAATTTGCGAAACGCATTTTATAAAAAGTTTAATATCAATATATTATGGAACCCTTAGTAACATTAGTTTCAGGCAGAGCTACTCGCTATTTAGCCGATAAAATTGCAAAAGCCTATGGCAAAAAGCTCAACGAAGTAGTAATTTCAAATTTCAGCGATGGCGAATTTCAGCCTTGTTTTGAAGAAACATTGCGAGGAAACGAAGTTTTTATAATTCAATCTACTTTTGCTCCTTCCGAAAATATTCTTGAATTATTAATGCTTATTGATGCGGCAAAACGTGCTTCGGCTCATAATATCATTGCAGTTATTCCATATTTTGGCTATGCTCGTCAAGACAGAAAAGATAAACCTCGCGTGTCAATTGGAGCGAAATTAATGGCAAATTTGCTTACAGCCGCTGGGGTTAATCGAATTGTAACTATGGATTTGCATGCCGATCAAATTCAAGGTTTTTTTGATGTTCCTGTTGATCACATGTATGCTTCAAGTATTTTTGTTCCATATTTAAAAAGTTTAGAATTGCCAAATTTATGTATTGCAACTCCAGATACTGGTGGAACAAGAAGAGCTGCTACTTACGCCAAATTCTTAAATGCCGATTTGGTTATTGGTTTTAAACAACGTGCAAAAGCAAACGTTATCGAAAAACTTCAGATAATTGGAGATGTTAAAGATAAAAATGTTATATTAGTTGATGATATTATTGATACTGCCGGAACAATAACCAAAGCCGCTGATTTAATTATGGAGTTAGGTGCAAGTAGTGTTAGAGCGGTTTGTACACATCCTATTCTTTCGGGAAACGCAATTGAACGTATCGAAAAATCAGCACTTTGTGAAGTAATTGCAACCGATACAATTCCTCTAAGGGTTTCATGCAATAAAATACTTCAACTATCTACAGCCGATTTATTTGCTGATGTAATTTCAAGTGTTGTTAATGGTCATTCAATAAGCGATCATTTTCAGTTTAGCACTATTCATTAAGGGTAACTGGTTAATGGTAG
>CAZRCF010000139.1:0-7575 GCA_964598505.1 uncultured Lentimicrobiaceae bacterium
TTACGATGGACAAGTGTTTTTTGCAAATAGCGAAGGCTCTTCGGCTCAATATCCTTTACAAATTATTGCTATTAAAGTAGTTGCTACCACTCAATCGCCAACAGGCGAAGTATTAAACGACCATGTTTTATGGTTTGTAAAAAACACATCGCAGTTACCTGATGAAAATACAATGATTGCCGAAGTAGAGAAAATTGCAAAAAACTTGTCGTTATTAACACAAAAAAATGCAATTACCGAACCATATAGCGGTCCAATATTATTTGAAGGGCAAGCAGCAGCAGAAGTTTTTGTTCAGAAATTCTTTACAAATGTTAATGGATTGATTTCATTAAGAAAACCTGTTGTAGGTAGCGAACAAATTATAAGCATGGCGCCCGATAAGGTAAAAGAAAATATGCTTGAAGCAATGTTAAACAAAAAAGTGATTTCAAGAGATATAACTATTGAAGCATTACCAACACTTAGTTCTTTTCAAAATATACCATTAGTAGGTGCTTTTGTTGCTGATGCAGAAGGTGTTAAAGCACCTGAAAAATTAGTATTAGTTGAAAATGGTGTACTGAAAAATTTGCTTTGTAACAGAACACCAAGTTTAAAAATGAAACAAAGCAATGGTCATGCTCGTGCTGCGTTAAGTAACGGAGGCGTTAAAACTGTTACAGCTCCAGGAGTTATTAAAATGACAAATAATAATAAAACCACTTCTGTTACCAATAAAAAACTTAAAGAAATGCTTTTGGCTGCCGCTAAAGAAGAAGATTTAGAATACGCATATATTGTGAGAAAAGTTGTTTCAAATGCTGCCGGAATTGAAAGCGAAAATAGTATTAACTATTATGGTTCATCAAAACCAAAAATAGATCTTTCAAAAACTATTGAAGTGTATCGAGTAAAAGTATCAGATGGAAGCGAAGAATTAGTAAGTTTTGCCGAAATTCAAGGATTGAGTACTAAATCATTTAAACGAATATTAGCAACCTCAACAGAAATGCAAGTTTACAATACAATGGTAATGCCAATAAAGGGTGATTTATATAATTGGGGGTACCAACTTACCGGAATTCCTGCAAGTTTTATACTTCCCGAAGGTATATTATTTCAAGAATTAGATGTTGTAAAAGAAAAACAAGGTATGGTAAAAAATATGCCGGTTGTTAGTAGTCCACTCTCAAACACTAAATAAACTATTAATTAGCAAAATAAAAATAATGCGATAATCCTTTATAATTATCGCATTATTTTTAAATTAAATTTTTACTTTTTCAATATTTCCAACTGGCAACCAATCATCCATATTGCCATATTGCGACCTGTCAATTTTAAAGTTTTCAATAACTTTAAAGTTTTCAATTGTTATTAAAACTAAATATCTTTTTCCGCCAAATCTTTTCATTAATCCACTATCAAGCAATAGTTTATTTTGATTTTTTTCAATCAATAATAAGGATTCTTCTTTTGATAATTGCTCTGAATTAAAAACATCTGAAACTAATGCTTTTGCTTTTACTAAACCATCGCCATTATTTTCAATAAAATATAAAACATCATCTTTAAAAACCTTACCATAAGGCAATTTTCTACCCATTGCTCCTCTAATAATCATCGATTTTTTACCCGATTTCAAGTTTTCAAGCTCTTTTGCTTTATAATCGAGATATACAACGTGCTCCATAATTGTTTATTTAAATATTATTATTGCAAAAATAAAAAAACAATTAATAAATTACAATAAAACACTATTAAAATATTACTTTTGCAACACAGTTTACAACAAACAAATCAAATTAATGAATTCTAAGCACTATAATATTCCAATATTTATTCCCGATTATGGTTGCCCTTTTAAATGTATATTCTGCAATCAAAAAACAATTACAACAACTCAAACAGTTCCTACAAAAGAAGATATTTACAGTAAAATTTCTCAATGGCTTTTAACAATTAAAAATAATAATTCGGAAGTTGAGGTTGCCTTTTTTGGAGGAAATTTTACTGGTTTGCCAATAACTGTTCAGCAGGAATATTTAGAAGTTGTACAACCGTTTTTGAAAAATGAAAAAATAAAATCAATCCGAATTTCAACTCGACCCGATGCAATTAATGTTGAAAATCTTAAATTTTTGAAAGAATATGGAGTAAAGACTATTGAACTTGGCGCTCAATCAATGGAAGAAGATGTATTGTTGCAATCGAAGAGAGGACACACTGCTAAAAAAACAATTGAATCATCGAAATTAATTAAAGAGTTTGGATTTAGTTTAGGGTTGCAAATGATGATAGGTTTGCCCGGCGACTCTTATGAAAAATCAATATTTACAGCAAAAAAAATTGCAGAACTTAAAGCTGATGAAACTCGAATTTATCCTGTGCTAGTTATAAAAAACACATTACTTGAAAAGTCATATTACTATGGAAAATATACACCATTATTACTAAATGAAGCTATTTTATGGACTATTCCTATATATTTACACTTTATTGAAAACAATATAAAAGTTCTTAAAATTGGGTTACATCCTTCAGAGGGTTTTATAAATGGTAATGAATTAATTGCTGGACCATATCACCAATCGTTTCGTGAGTTAATGTTGAGCAGAATGTGGCAACAAAAACTATCGGAAATTGAAATTAAAACACATAAAATACATATATTTGTTAACCCAAAAGATATTAATTATGCTATTGGCTATAAGCACGAAAATTATAATTTATTGAAAAACAGGTTTAAATTTATAAAAATTATTCAGGATTCAAAACTTGAAAAAAACGACTTCTATGTTAATTATTTGTGATTACCGAATCCCTTTAATAATGGCTGAAAGGCTAAAACAATATGGAAATTTAGTTTTATTTAAAAACGAAAATCTTTCAAATTCTCCTTTGCATGGTCATACAGATTTACATATTTGTGAAACTCCATACGGGTTAATAATTGCTCCAAATATTCCTAAAGAGTATCTATACATATTTAATCAAAATAAAATTAAATATACATTTGGCAAAAATGATGTTTCAACCGAACATCCTAAAATTGCTTTATACAATTCTGTTGTTACAAATAAAGTGATAATTTGCAATACAAAAACCACCGACGAACAAATATTATTAAAAAACAAAAACAAAACAATTATTGATGTAAAACAAAGTTATTGTAGATGCAGTACTTTTGCAATAAATGATAAATCGTTTATTACATCTGATTTGCCAACACATAAAAAATTATTAGAAAAAGGGTTTGATAGTTTTTATGTAGAAACAAAAAATATTATATTGCCAGATTATCCTTATGGCTTTATTGGTGGCTGCTTAGGCGTTAATAGAAAAATACATGAAATAGTTATAACCGGCTCATTAAGCAAAACGCATATTAACAATGAACTTGAAAAATACATTAATTTAAAAGGCTATAAACTAATTCAACTAAGTAATGAAACTCTTTACGATGTTGGTGGAATTTTTTTTATTGATTAAAATATATTATAAATTAAATTAACTTTGACGAAATAAAAACAAAAAAGTGAAACAAAGAATTAAAAATATTTACAATACATTTTATAAAGATAATATAATTGTAAACCGGTTTGCAAAAGTTTTTAGTGTAGATGTTATTGTTAGATCTGCAAATTTTTTATTACTACCTGTTTTCCTGTTTTTAATGTCTAAAGAAGATGTTGGTTCATATAATTATTATTATTCTATGGTTTTTAGCCTTTCGTTTATTTTTAATTTGGGCTTATACGTTGGGCTTACAAAATTATTTCACGATTATTCAGGTGCTAAAGAAAAAGGTGAATTAGTTTTTACAATAAATATTTGTTTGCTTTCATTTATGGTATTTGTTTTTTTGTTTTTTCTATTAACAAAGTTTGATATTGACTTGTCGATTTTACTAAAGTTTAATAATTACAGTCAATATCGGTTATATATATTTATTGCATTGTTTGCAATGGTTTTTAATAATTTGTTAGCACAATACTTTATTACTTCCGAAAAAATAAGAAATTTGCAGCTTTATAATATTTCGCGAATGTTTGCTGTCAATATTATTGTAATATCTATCTTATACTTAAGCGATTCCGATAAAGTAATTACTCGCTTATTGCTTACATATATTACTGAATTAATTGTACTTATAATTTTTTATATTTTTTGTATCAAAAACATGTATTTCAAATTTAATTTTGAAATGATGCAAAGGGCTTTAAAAATTGGGTTACCATTAATGATAGGAGCAATTTTTTCGGCATTTATTAATTTTGGTGATAAATATTTTGTCGAAAAATTTTGTGGCGACGCCAATAATGCAGTTTATACTACTGCAATTCAATATTCTACAATTTTATTAGTTGTTACAACATCATTTCAAAGTATTTGGATGCCACTATTTATGAAAGAGAAAGATTTAAAAATTTTGAAAAGAAAAACAAACAAAAATGCAAAATTATTAGCAATTATTTTTACATTTATATCTTTATTAATTTTAGTTGTGTTAAAAATTGCTTTAGTTTTAAATTTAATACCAATAAGTTATTCGGAAATAATAAATATTATGATTATATCATTACCTGCTTATATATTGGTAATGTTGGTTGGGTTGTATGGAAATTATTTTGTGTATTTTGAAAAAACTCATACAATTACAGCTGTTGGTATTATTACAAGTGTTTTGAGCATTCCTTTGTACTATTTTTTTATTAAAAATTGGGGTTATTATGGTGCTGCTTTTACACTATTAATTATAAATTTTATTACATTTCTATTCTATTACTATCGGTCGAGATATTATATAAATAATCGAATAAATTAATAGTAATTTATTTTATCAAGATATTGTTGCCATTTCCAAGCGGAACCAACCATATCGGTAAGTGATTTTTCGGCTTCCCATTTTAATTCTTTTTTTGCTAAAGAAGTATCTGCCCATATTTTTTCAGCATCGCCAGGTCTTCTATTTTTGATAATATAATTTAGTTTTATACCCGAAACTTTTTCAAATGTTTTAATAATTTCCAGTACCGAATAACCTATACCTGTACCAATATTAAAAATTTCATAATTACTTTTACCTTTATTATCAAGCATTCTTGCTACAGAAGCAACATGAGCTTTTGCCAAATCTACAACATGAATATAATCTCTAATACAAGTGCCATCAGGGGTATTATAGTCGTTTCCAAAAACATTTAATTGGTTTTTAGAACCTATTGCAACCTCCGTAATATATGGCACTAAATTCTGTGTAATATCTTCGGGTAGTTGTCCTATTAAAGCCGATTCGTGTGCACCAATAGGATTAAAATATCGTAATGATATAGCTTTTATTGGATAAGAATTTGTACAATCACGAATTATCTCTTCGGAAATCTGTTTTGTATTTCCATAAGGCGATACAGCTGGTTTTACAGGAGAGTTTTCGTTTACAGGGGAAATATCTGGTTGTCCATAAACTGTACAAGATGATGAAAATACAATATTTTTTATATTGTGTTTTTTCATTTCATCAAGAATATTTATTAAAGATATTAAATTGTTTTGATAATATAGTATAGGGTTTTCAACCGATTCGCCTACATATTTATAAGCTGCAAAATGAATAATTCCTATAATATCATTATTTCGGTTAAAAAAATCGGCAGTCTTTTCGGAATTTGTAATATCGAATTGCTCAAATTCCGGTAAAAATCCAGTGATTTTTTCAATAGACTTTAAAACATTTAAGTTTGATTTAACTAAATTATCTACAATAATAACTTTATTCCCCGAATTAATAAGTTCAACAACTGTATGCGAACCAATATATCCTAATCCTCCAGTTACTAAAATTTTCATAGAAATATTTTTATTTAAAATATTTAAACCTATGAGATTTTAACACTCATAGGTTTTGATATAAAGTTTATTGCTTTTATAGATTAAATTACAAACTTAAATAAACAAGTTCTTTAATTTTATTTCTATAAATCCCTTTAATATCAAAAAGAACAGCATTAGGTTTTGATATTGATTTAAAGTAGTCTTCATTCAACTCGCAATAAGGTTTATGGCTTACAGCAACAATTACAGCATCGTATTTTTCTTTTACATTATCAACTAATCCAAAGCCGTATTCATGAAATAATTCTTTTGAGTTAGCATAAGGATCAACAACATCAACTTGAACACCATAAGATTTTAATTCGTTAATTGTATCAGCTACGCGAGAATTACGTATGTCGCTAACATCTTCTTTAAAAGTTGCACCCATAACCAGAACTTTAGTATCAAGGATATTTTTGTTTTGAGAAATTAATTTTTTAACTGTCTGTTTTGCAACATAAAAACCCATTGAATCGTTTACAAATCGACCTGCTTTAATTATTTGAGTATGGTATCTAAATTCTTTTGCTTTAAAATCGAGGTAATATGGATCAACACCAATACAATGACCGCCAACTAATCCGGGGAAAAATTTTAAAAAATTCCATTTTGTACCGGCAGCTTCCAGAACTTCGTAAGTATTTATTCCCATTCGGTTAAAAATAATAGAAAGCTCGTTCATTAATGCAATATTTACATCGCGTTGAGTGTTTTCAATAATTTTTGCCGATTCGGCAACTTTAATTGTTGAAGCTCTATGAACGCCTGCATCTATAACTAATTCATAAGTTTTAGCAATATTTTCTAAAGATTCGGCACAACAACCAGAAACAATTTTTTTGATAGTGCGTAATGTGTTTACCTTATCGCCAGGATTAATACGTTCTGGCGAAAAACCAACCATAAAATCTTGTCTGAATTTTAATCCCGATTCTTTTTCTAAAACTGGAATACAATCTTCTTCGGTACAACCTGGGTAAACGGTTGATTCATATACAACATAATCGCCTTTTTTCAATATTTTACCAACTGTTTTTGAAGCAGAAATAACTGGAACTAAATCGGGCAAATTATGCTTATCGATAGGAGTAGGAACTGCAATTATATGAAAAGTAGCTTCTTTTAAATCATTTTGATTTGCTGTAAACTCAATATCGCAACCATTAAAAGCTTCTGAAGATAATTCTTCGCTTGGATCGATATTGTTTTTCATCATTTCTACCCTATCAGGTTTTATATCAAAACCTATTACTTTAACTCTTCTTGCAAATTCTAAGGCTATTGGCAATCCTACATAGCCTAATCCAATAACTGATAATTTCGTTTCTTTGTTTATTAATTTTTCGTAAATATTCATAATATTAATTTTATGTTTTATAAATCAATGTGTTTTAAAAATGGATGATAATCGCCTTTAAGTCCTATTGGCTGAGAGTTTCTAATCGTGTGAACGGTTTCTATTGACGAACGCGCATCATTAAGCCCAAAGCCATTACCTTCTAATATTTTCTGATAACTTATTGTATGCAAATCGGTAAAACCACCACTAAATTCAATTTCTTTGTCATTAACGGTTATCGAGCGATATGTCGTTTGTCCTTTTTCTTTAATATCCTTAGGAATAAAATCGGAATTAATACTTAAAAACCAGCGAACACGTCCTTTTTCGAGCATTAAAAACCCTGCTGCACAATCATTGGAAGAATAATGCACAAT
>CAZRCF010000140.1:0-7570 GCA_964598505.1 uncultured Lentimicrobiaceae bacterium
CGATAATAATCGGGACGAGGATCAGCTGCATTATACCAGTTTAAAGCTGTAGTTGAATTTCTGCCAAAAGTATAACCAGCGGTTGTAGTTAATTTTGTTTTTTTATTAATTTCAAAGAAATGCGATAATAAAATTACCGGTTCGTTAGTATTTTTAATTTTCGAGTTACGCACTTCGCCATTTTGGTAACCCCAAGCAGGATTGTAGTAATTGCTTCCAACTAAATCATAAGCCTCTTGTACTGATGCAGTTTGCATTCCTTTTTTTGTAGGAGCACCAAAAAATGTTAGAGAAAGACTATGTTTTTCATTTATTTTCTTTTCTGCTGATAAAAAATACGACCAAGCATCATAAGAAGTACCTTCAACATAACCGGCATTTCCCCATCTACGCGATGCCGAAATAGTATATGCCCAGCCATTGTCCATTAAACCGGTTGAGTGGGTAACCATTAACCTATTTCGGTATGTTTTGTTCGACATTGCATACGAAATCTTGGTTTGTTTTCTTTGGCTCGAAGCACGAACATCGAAATTAGTAGTTCCGTTAAGCCCACCAAACGAAAAACGTGCTGGCGATAAGCCATTAATAGACTCTTTTACACGAGTAGCATCGTTTAAACCACCCCATTGCGAGTATGAAGTTCTTCCATTTTCGCCATTAGCCATAGATAAGCCATTCATCATTACTTCCGAAAACTCACCATCGTAGCCTCTCATTCTGAAATATGCAGCACTAAATGTGAAAGCTGCCGTAGAAACAAAAATATCGCTGGTAGAATGCAATAATCCGCCAACTGATTGTTGTTTCGAGTCGTCCTCCATGTCTAATGTAGCTAAGTTAGCTTCACCAGCTGCTTGTCTTTCAGCATCTTCAACATTTGGATTTTTACTCGTAGTGTCTGTTTGTGCATTTATTGTATGTGTAGCCACAATAAACAACACAATTAAAAATAGTACCTTCTTCATTTTAAAATTATTTGTTTAAAAATTATTTTAATTATTCAATATTTTTAATTTCGTTAAAATATATTCTGACAAAATTAGTTATTTTAATATTAATTTAGATAGTTTTATTAAACTATTTCACTAAAACAACTTATATTTGTCAAAAAATTTATTTAATATGAAAAATTATTTAAAATTATTCAGAAGTTTTTTACTTGTATTGTTTTTATTATCAATACTTTTAAATGTTTCTGCTCAAGAAAAAAAGTTTCAAGTAGCAATTATTGGTTTTTATAATATTGAAAATCTTTTTGATACAATTAATGATCCAAACATAAATGATGAAGAATTTCTTCCCGAAGGCTCTAATAAATGGACTGGCGAGCGATACAAATTAAAATTGGCAAATATGGCTTTTGCCATTTCAAAAATTGGTGAAGGTATTTCAAAGGGTGGTCCAGCTATTATAGGAATTTCAGAAATTGAAAATAAAGGAGTAGTTGAAGATTTAATTAATACCGCACCATTATCAAATAAAAAATATGGGATTGTTCATTACGATTCGCCCGATAAACGTGGTGTTGATGTAGGTCTAATTTATCAAAAAGATAGATTTTTCGTTACAGGAAGCAAATCGTTCCCATTAAAAACTGCCGATACAAATTTTTTTACACGCGACCAACTTTTAGTAAAAGGGCTTCTCGATGGTGAAGAAATTTATATTATAGTAAACCATTGGCCCTCGCGTAGTGGCGGCGAAGCCCGAAGCGCTCCTAAACGAATTGCTGCTGCTCAGTTATCGCGACATATTGCCGATTCGCTTATGACAGACAACCCAAATGTAAAATTAATAATTATGGGCGACCTTAACGACGACCCAAGCGATGTGAGCTTAACTAAACACCTTAAAGCTAAAGCCAAAGTAGCAGATGTTGCAAAAGGTGATTTGTTTAACACTATGTATAAAATGTTTAAAGATGGTGCAGGCTCGCTTGCTTACAACGATTCTTGGAATTTATTCGACCAAATAATTGTATCTTATGGTCTTACAGATAAAGATTTCAGTAGCTACAAATTTCATTCGGCTCGAATTTTTAATGAGTCTTTTTTAATTCAAAAATCGGGAGCTTATACAGGCACTCCATGGCGTACTTTTGCTGCTGGTGCTTTTATAAATGGTTACAGCGATCACTTTCCAACTTATATTGTTTTAGCTCGTGATCCAAAAAAATAAAAATATTAACTTTTTAAATCTATAAACGTGACTGATAGTATTGTAATTATACCAACATACAACGAAAAAGAGAATATTGAAAAAATAATCAGAAAAGTTTTTTCGTTAGAAAAACAATTCCATATTCTTATTGTTGAAGATAATTCACCCGATGGAACTGCTGCAATAGTTAAAAAACTAATGACAGAATTTCCTGATAAACTATTTATTGAAGAGCGAAAAGGGAAATTGGGTCTTGGTTCAGCTTATATTCATGGTTTTAAATGGGGTTTGCAACGTAATTATGAATATTTCTTTGAGATGGATGCCGATTTTTCGCATAATCCGGAAGATTTACTTCGCCTATATGAAGCATGTACTCAAAAAGATGCCGATTTAGCAATTGGTTCTCGATATTCAAATGGTGTAAATGTTGTAAACTGGCCTATGAGTAGAGTATTAATGTCATATTTTGGTTCGGTTTATGTTCGTAAAATTACTGGCTTGCCTATTCGCGATACAACTGCTGGATTTAAGTGCTACAAAAAAATAGTTTTACAAAATATTGATTTTAATTCAATTAAACATTTTGGTTACGGTTTTCAAATTGAAATGAAATTTAATGCTTGGAAACTTGGATTTAAAATTATTGAAGTGCCAATTATTTTTACCGATAGAACAGAAGGAACCTCCAAAATGTCTAAAGGTATTTTCCGTGAAGCCGTTTTCGGTGTTATTAGCCTTAAATTCAGAAGCTTATTCAAAAAATATAAAAGAATTTCCGAATAACCTTTATCAAAGTTCCAACCTTTGACAAAGGTTAAAATAAAAAAAACTGCAAAAAAATGACTGCAATTGAATTGAAAAAAATGCTAATACACAGAATAGCTGAGATAAATGATGTTCCATTTTTAAATGCTATTAAAACAATTCTCGACTCAAAAACGCAGTCAAAAAAAATGGTTTTAACTTATGAGCAAATTAACGAAATTACTGATTCTGAAAAAGATATAGAACAAGGACTTTTTATCGAACAAATCGAACTTGATAAAGAATTTAATAAATGGCTAAGCGTAAGATAATTTGGTCGCACCGTGCAAAAATTAAACTCTTTCAAATTTTAGAGTTTTACAATCAAAGAAATAAAAACTCATCTTTTTCAAAGAAGTTATACGAAAAATTTAATAAAGAATTATTACTACTGATTAAACAACCAGAAATTGGAATAAAAACAGATTTTGAATCAGTTCGTGGACTAATTGTTGATGAATTTATTCTGTTTTACGAAGCAACTCCTCATAAGATTATTGTTCACACTCTTTGGGATTGTAAACAGAATCCAAATGACTTGAAAATTTTATAATATAATTAATGTTGCTTATTGTTAAAAAATGCGAGTTACATAAAAAAACAGCTAATTGCTAACCGCTATCTGATTAGTGTTCACAGATTACTGATTACAAAAAATAACAAAAACAATTAACCCACTAACCAAATAACACAAAAATAAACCAACTTAATAAATGACACAACATAAAAAAAACAACTACTATATTCATAATTCTCAAATAGTTAATGAAGGAAAAATACTTTTTGCAGATGTTGTTATTCAAAACGGAATGATAAAACTTGTTTTAACAAACAATTTTGCAATAGAAGATATTTTACTAACCGACGACACTGAATTTATTGATGCCGAGGGAAAATTTTTAATTCCTGGTGTAATTGACGATCAAGTTCATTTCAGAGAACCTGGCTTAACACATAAAGGTGATATTTTTTCGGAATCGAAAGCTGCTGTTGCTGGTGGAATTACATCGTTTATGGAGATGCCAAACACTATTCCAAATATACTTACACAGAAATTACTTGAAGATAAATATGCTCTTGCCACACAAAAATCATTGGCAAATTACTCTTTTTATATGGGAGTTTCAAATACTAAT
Organism: uncultured Lentimicrobiaceae bacterium; assembly: GCA_964598505.1. Taxonomy (GTDB): domain Bacteria; phylum Bacteroidota; class Bacteroidia; order Bacteroidales; family WCHB1-69; genus CAZRCF01. Next base: position 4,107 of record CAZRCF010000140.1, read on the forward strand.
GCCGAAGAGGTTTTGAAAACCGACCCGAAAACTGTTTGTGGCATTAAAATTTTTCTTGGTGCTTCTACAGGAAATATGCTTGTGGATAATATTCAAACCTTAGAACAAATTTTTGCTTGTTCAAAATCGCTAATTGCTGTTCATTGCGAAGACGAAGCTATTATTAAGAAAAATATTGAGCAATATATAAATCAATTTGGCGAAGAAATTCCAATAAATCGTCATGCAGCAATACGTAGTAGTGAGGCTTGCTACAAATCAAGCTCTTATGCTGTTGCTTTGGCAAAAAAATACAATACACGTTTGCATGTACTTCATCTTTCTACTGCAGAAGAACTGTCGCTTTTCGACCATAAAATGCCAATTGATAAAAAACGAATTACATCAGAGGTATGTGTTCATCACCTTTGGTTTAACTATTTAGATTACGACAAACAAGGTACGTTAATAAAATGCAACCCATCAATTAAAAGCCCCGATGACCAACGAGAACTACTTATTGGCTTGCTTGCAAATAAAATTGATGTTATTGCTACCGACCATGCTCCTCATACTTTTGAAGAAAAAGATAATAATTATATTAAATCGCCATCCGGTATTCCATTGGTGCAGCACTCTCTATTGATGATGTTAGAATTATATCATCAAGGACGAATTACTTTAGAAAAAGTGGTAGAAAAAATGTGTCACGCACCAGCAAAATGTTTCCAAATCGACCGAAGAGGATATATTCGACCTGGCAATTATGCCGATTTAGTTCTTATTGATTTGAATAGTGAACAAACTATTTCGGAAGATAATATTATTTATAAATGCGGGTGGTCGCCATTAGAAGGAGTAACTTTTCACTCAAAAATTGAAAAAACATTTGTTAATGGCGAATTAGTTTATAATGATGGCAAAATTGACGAAACTGTTCGTGGTGAACGTTTGTTGTTTAATCAAAATGAATAATTTACTAAATTTCTGAAAATTGATTTTTAAAAATTTATTTCAATGAGAAAATATCTATTATTATCTTTTTTATTTTCAATATTGTTTTTTGCGTGTAATTCTCCAAAAAAAGAGATTGTTAAACCAGAAAAATTAATTGAAAGGACAAAACTGACAAAAATTATTGCCGAAGCATATATTATTGAAGCAGTAGTTTATTTTAAAGCACAAACAGGAATTGATTATGGATTACAAACAACAGTTTACTATTATAATCTGTTTAAAAAATATGGTGTTAACAGAACTCAATTTATCGAATCGTTAACTTTTTATCTGGAGTACGATGAAAATGTTTTAAAAATTTATCAAGATGTAATTTCGATTTTAGTTGTTGATGAAACAAAAGAAAAATTATGAAAGTTTATAATTATTTTTAGGTGTTATTGTTTTTTTTAGAGTAACTATTGTGTAATAGTTGTTACACAAAAAGCATAAAGAACATACAAAACACACAAAATCATGGGTTTTTCTATGTAACTACTCTGAAAAATGTTATAAAAAGCGATTAATTAATAATTGCTACTCAAAAAATAGAAATAACCTCAAAGTTGCATCTCTTCTAATTCCTTTTCTTTTTAATTAACCGAGAAACCAAAAGTAAAACTATTAAGCAGGTTGTAAAATTTGCAATTCTCGAAATATAATCTCCAAATTTTGTATAAATTGTAATAATATTATTCTGATTTAGTTTTTGTTTAAATACCATTGGTGTCCACCATTGTGATTGATTAACAATATCTCCTTTTTGATTAATAAATGCAGAAATACCAGTATTTGCAGCACGTGCAATACTTCGTCTGTTTTCAATTGCTCTAAGTCGCGATAGTGCAAAATGCTGTTTGTAACCTGGCGAGTTTTTCCACCATCCATCATTAGTAATTATTGTCATTATTGTTGCACCATTTTTAATAAATTCCGAAAAATGCTCTCCATAAGCCGATTCGTAGCATATTGCAGTTCCAATAATTGCATTTGAATTTTCAAAAGTAAATGTTTTTCTTACAGAATCAATACTATGACTACCATTTTTACCTCCAATATCATCAGAAAATTTAATAAATGGCTTAAAAATAAAAGGAAATGGAATTTTTTCAACACCTGGTACTAATTTCGATTTATGATAAAAAATTATTGAATCGCTACTTGATAGAAACATAGCAGTATTATATAGTTCATAAAACTGATTATTTTTTTTATCAAAAAGATTAGGAGATAAGTAGCTTTTGTTTTTATTGCATTTTTTTTGAGTTGATAAACCGATAACAATATTGAGTTTAGAAAATTGATTTTTGAATTTTATTAATGAATCAATGGCAGGATAATTTTTTATTTCATCTTCCCAAGCATAATCCTGTATTGCCGATTCAGAGCAAACTAATAAGTTGGTGTTTGAGTCTGTTTTTTGTCGTGCTAAATTGAGAATCCTGTGAATTATTTCCGATGAGCTTAATTTGTACTGTTCGGTGTATGGGTCTGTATTTTGTTGAACTATAACAATTTCAATAGGATTTATTTTTTCAGTATATTGTCTATACTTATATATTGAAAACAATATTGGTATAAAAACCACCAAACTTAATAATATAAATTGTTTAACTTTTTTTCCGACATTTAATTTATTAAAAACACATATACAAAATTCGTATAATAATATATTTATCACTAAAATCCATAAAGTTCCCCCTGCGGTTCCAGTATATTCGTACCATTGAACTATTGTTGGATAATTGGCAAAAACATTTCCAAAATTTAACCAGGGCCACGACAAATCCCAATGCAAATGAAACCACTCCCACGAAAGCCAAAAGCTAATTAACACGATATATGCTTTTGAATGTGAAAATAATTTGAGACGAAAATAATGATAAAGTCCGAAAACTAAAGCCATTAAAAGTGAATTTAAAACAATAATAATTATTGCCCCAATATTTGCTGAATACCATATCCACCATGTTGTGGAACAATTCCATATTAAAAAACTTGGGAAGCAATATGTTACAGTAATAAATGAATGATAATGATTTTTGTTTTTTACTAAATAATCGCTAATAACAAACAAAGGAATTAAAGCAATAAACATAAAGAAAGGCACTTCAAATAATATCCATGAAATGGAAAATAATATTCCCGATAATATTGAAAGTAAAAAAATATATTTATGTCTCATTGTTTGTTGTTCAAGGGTTATAATATAAAACGATAATTTGCATAATTAGTGTTTGCTCGAAAACGCTTGTTTCTATTATTTGTATCATTTTATTTGTTGTATCTATTTTTTTGTCAAGCTGTACTTGTTGTTTTATAAGGCTGAGCTTTTCGGAGCCCCCAAGTTAAACACTCATACTTCGACAAGGTCAGTATGACAATCTTATAGCGATAGGCTCAGAGCGACATTCATTTTATCTTGCTGAACGCTTTTTTGTCATCCTACATTTGCAAATTATAAAAAAGGATTAAATTTGAATAATAAT
>CAZRCF010000141.1:0-1694 GCA_964598505.1 uncultured Lentimicrobiaceae bacterium
GGTGGACTTGGAGTTAAAATGCTTGATGGAAAAGGGAATTTTTTACCTGAATCGAAGCGTGGACTACCAACTCCGGAAGTTGCTTTTTATAAAATTTTCGGATTATCTAAGATATTTAAAAATTCAAAACGCTTCGGCAAATATCATCTTACATATTTAGATAATGATAAAATTCATCCTATTGATGTACTTTCGGGTGCGTTTATGCTTTTGCGTTCCGAAACACTTGCCAAAACCGGATTGTTAGATGAAGATTACTTTATGTACGGAGAAGATATTGATATATCGTATCGTATAACACTTGCAGGATATAAAAATTATTATTTCCCAAACACCCGAATAATACATTATAAAGGCGAAAGCACAAAAAAAAGTAGCTTAAATTATGTATTTGTTTTTTACAAAGCAATGATAATTTTTGCACGAAAACATTTTAGCGGAAAAAATGCTAAACTATTTGCTTTTATTATAAATATTGCAATTTATCTTCGAGCTTCAATATCAATTATTAAGCGTTTTGTAGGTAAAATTTGGTTGCCGATTACCGATTTTTTATTAATTTTTTCTTCAATGTTTGGATTAAAACTATATTGGGAAGAAACAGTTTTATCGCTTAAATCGAGCCATTTCCCTGATGAATTTTTATTTATTGCTATTCCAATATATATTATAATTTGGATATTAAGTGTATATATAGCTGAGGGTTATAGTAAATTGCCAAAACCATCAAAAATAGTAAAAGGAGTTATTGGTGGTACTATTTTTATTTTGGTTTTTTATGCCCTTTTGCCCGACAGTTATCGTTATTCAAGAGCTATGATAATTCTGGGGGCTGCTTCTGCGATTACTGTTATGATTTTATGGCGAATAATATTAAACGCATTTAAAATTTATAAGTTTAGGTTTGGTGATGAGCAATCGAATCGATTTTTAGTTGTAGGAATGATAGGTGAATCGAAACGCGTTGCCGATTTACTTCAAAAAACATCTTTAAACCCAGAATTTATTGGAATTATTACTCCTGAAAAAATTATTGATAAAGATGTAGTAGGTACATTAAATCAGATTTCAGAAATAATAACTATTTACAAAATAAAAGAGGTTGTTTTTTGTGCAAAAGATATTCCGGCACATCAAATTATTGATTTAATGGGGCGATTGCAATACCTTCAAATTGAGTTTAAAATTGCACCACCCGAAAGCAAATCTATCATTGGCAGTAACTCCATTAACACATCCGGTGATATTTATGTAATTCAAGTGAATGCAATCACAACCCATAGAAATAGGCGAAATAAAAGAATTTTAGATATTTTAATTTCACTATTTGCAATAATCTTTTCGCCAATTTTAGTAATTATAAATTATAAACCGATTCAGTATTATAAAAATTGTTTTTTGGTTCTTTTTGGAGTTAAATCATGGGTAGGAACTTTCCCTTTAACAAATAGCATAAATAATTATGCTATTAAAAAAAGCATTTTATATGCAACCGATGGTATAAATATAAAAAACATTAACGAAGAGCTTATCGAAAAAATAAATAATATTTATTGCCGAGATTATAAAGTTACTAGCGATTTACGAATTATTATTAAATCGTTAAGAAATTTAGGCAGAAAATAGTCTTTTAATTTTATTTTAACAATTAATTCACTTTGTTGATTTAATAAATAGATACTTTTGTATTAATA
>CAZRCF010000141.1:1794-7504 GCA_964598505.1 uncultured Lentimicrobiaceae bacterium
GATACATTTGTTTCTGTAATTTCAACACCAATTACATATAATTTTTATTTTAATAATCCAATATTATATCCAAATTATGTTGCTACTGCTGCTTCGCCTCAATCAAGCATTACAATACCTGGTGCTCCTATTTCATTAACCGATGTTTATAGTTATTATAAAAAAACATCAAATAGTTATTCGCAAGTTGGTATTGCTGCAAGTATTAGTGGAGCTCCACTAGCATCAAAATTTGATAATATTGATGTAATTTATAAATTTCCAACTTCTTTTGGTAGTGAAGATTCTTGCTATTCATCATATAAAATAACCGTTCCAACACTTGGGTTCTATTCAAAAAAACAGATGCGACATAATTATTGCGATGGTTGGGGAACTCTGTACTCACCAACAGATACTTTTAGTGTAGTGCGTATTAAAACAATAATTACTGGTATTGATAGTGTTTATGTTAATCAACTCAGTATGGGCTTTGCTCAAAATTCGGTTACAACCGAATATAAATGGTTTGCCCAAAATTATCGTAACCCTGTGTTTTATGTTACTCAAACAGATATAGCTCTTGGACAATCAATTAAAAGTGTTAAATATCACTCAAAACCTAAATCAATAAATACAGGAATTCAAGATAATTCTGAAAATCCAATTTCAATATATCCAACTTTATTTCACGATAATATTAATATCAATTTAGGTGATGAGATAAAAAATTATTCAATAAAAATATTTTCCGTTGATGGTAAAAATGTTTATAATAAAACTTTTTTTGCTAATGAAAAGCTTATTACAATAAATTTAAGCAATTTATCAAATGGATTTTACAATGTATTAATTAATAATGGAAAAATAATTAATCACATTCCCATAATTAAGAATTAGAAAAAAATCGTGTTGTATGTGGTTGTGAGAAGTTTGTAACTTCGCACTTAATAATAGTTAGTTTGTAACTAACTGTTTCACAAATTGAAGTTGAAAACTACAAAACTAAAAAGTGCGAAGTTCGAAAACTTCGCACAACGATGACCACATAGTGGTTTTTTGCTTTTAAAATAAACAGCTTTAATAAGGATAATTTGATATTTCATAAAACTCATCACTATACGATTGATTTGATGTTTTACCTTGAAGTAGATAATATCCTTTATGATCAGCATCGGTGTATAATGTTAAGCTAATTGTTGTATCAATCCAATACAAGCCATTTGGCAAAGCATCTTGCTTAATTCTATAACCGGTTTTAATAATCGCAATATGAGTTACTGTATTATATGTTCCCGAAATATTTACTTTACATTCATAGTTTTTTTTATCTAAATTAAAAGTAGTTAAAGCTGTGCCGGTGAATGTATTATTACTTTCATTATATGAAATATTATACATTTTCTCAGTACAAACGAAGTATTTGCTATCAGTTAAATCGGTTCTCGACTTTGATGCTCCTTTCCAACTTGATTCAAAAACACCTTTTAGTGTTTGTGCATTTGTTAAGATTGGAAATATTAACACTGAAATTAAAAATAATGTGATTTTTGTTTTCATACGTAAATTTTTTTATTTATTTTTTATTTGTCGTACGGAACTCGCTAATAATAATTCTCTTGAGTGAAAAGAATTTTCATGCTCGTTTCATAATTTTTATTTGAAATTTACAAATCTATGCTTTTGAAAACAAAAGTACAATTTGATAGTTCAAATGTCAAATTTATTTTATTTATTTAATGAATTATTTTTGTAATACTCTAATAACCAAAATAATAATATTTACTAACTATGAAATGTTTATTAATTATAAATGTTATATAAAAAATACTATAAAAATAAAGTATTTTTGCAAAAAATGATAAAACAGCTATGACTACTGACGAAAAAGATGATATTTTAGAAAAAGATGATAATATCATAGACTTGCCTATTGACAATGAAGATGTTAAGGATACAAAATTGCATAAAATCACCCATATTCAAAGCATGTTTCAAAACTGGTGGGTCGATTATGCCTCTTATGTTATTTTGCAACGAGCAGTACCAGAAATATCTGATGGACTAAAGCCTGTTCAACGGCGTATTTTGCACTCAATGTGGGAGTTAGAAGATGGTCGCTACAATAAAGTAGCCAATTTGATAGGAAATACCATGAAATATCACCCTCATGGCGACCGATCAATTGGAGATGCAATTGTTCAGTTAGGGCAAAAAGAACTTTTAATTGATATGCAAGGAAACTGGGGAAATGTTCTTACCGGTGATTCGGCGGCAGCTCCACGTTATATCGAGGCTCGACTTTCAAAATTTGCTCTTGATGTTGCTTTTAATCCAAAAACTACCAATTGGAAACAATCGTATGATGGAAGGAATAAAGAACCAATTACTCTGCCAATAAAATTCCCTTTACTTCTGACTCAAGGCGTTGAAGGTATTGCTGTTGGATTGGCTTCAAAAATAATGCCTCATAATTTTAACGAACTTATTGATGCTTCTATAGCTTATTTGCAAAACAAACCTTTTACGCTTTATCCCGATTTCCAAACTGGTGGACTTATTGATATTTCAAGATATAACGATGGACTTCGTGGTGGAAAAATTAGAATTAGAGCTAAGATTAGTCAAATAGATAAAAAAACTCTCGTTATTACCGAAATACCTTTTTCTACAACTACTTCTACGCTTATCGATTCAATTATTCAAGCAAATGAAAAAGGGAAAATTAAGATTCGTAAAATTGATGATAATACTTCCGAAAACGTTGAAATACTTATTCATTTAACACCAGGGATTTCGCCCGACCAAACTATTGATGCTCTTTACGCATTTACAAGTTGTGAAATTTCAATTTCGCCAAACCCATGCGTAATTGAAAATAACAACCCAATGTTTCCGAGTGTTACCGAATTATTAAAAATTTCTACCGATAAAACTGTTGATTTATTAAAACTTGAACTTGAAATTAAACTTAACGAACTCGAAGAACAATGGCATTTTTCATCGTTAGAAAAGATTTTTATTGAAAAAGAAATTTACTACGAAATAAGAAAATGTGAAACTTGGGAAAGTGTTTTAGAAACTATTGATAAAGGTCTTGAACCTTATAAAAAATTATTTAAACGCGAAATTATTCAAGAAGATATTGTTCGATTAACAGAAATTAAAATTAAAAGAATTTCAAAGTTTGACGCCTTTAAAGCTGATGAACTAATCAAAAATATTGAAGATAATATTGAAGAAGTTAAAAATCATCTTGCTAATTTAATTGATTTTGCAATAAATTATTTTAAACAAATTCAGAAAAAGCATGGCAAAGGCAGAGATAGAAAAACAGAAATACGTAGTTTTGAAAATATTGAAGCTCAATTAGTTGCCGTAGCAAATCAAAAACTATTTGTAAACAGAACAGATGGTTTTATTGGCTTTAGCCTTAAAAAAGATGAAAAAGCAGAATTTGTATGCGATTGCTCTGATATTGACGACATTATTGTTTTCAGAGCTGATGGCAAATTTATTGTAACCAAAATAAGCGAAAAGAGTTTTGTTGGTCAAAATATTATTTTTATTGATGTCTTTAAAAAGAACGACGACCGAACTGTTTACCATTTAATATACACCGATGGTACTTATGGAAATGTAATGGTTAAACGTTTTATGATTGGTGGAATTACACGAGATAAAGAGTATGATTTAACTAAAGGCTCTAAAAACTCAAAAGTTTTATTTTTTAGTGCAAATCCAAATGGCGAATCGGAGAAAATTAAAGTACTTTTAAAACCTAAACCAAAATTAAAAAAATTAACCTTTGAATTCGATTTTGGCGAACTTGCAATTAAAAATAGAAATTCGATGGGTAATATTTTAAGCCGGAACCCTGTAAAACGAATTGATTTATTAGAAAAAGGTGCTTCTACTCTTTCGGCTATTGAAGTTTGGTACGATGATTCTGTTATGCGAATAAATACCGAAGGCAGGGGAAGTTTACTTGGTCATTTTTCGGGCAACGACAGAATTATGAGTATTTATAAAAGTGGAAATTATCGTACTAATGTATTAGACCTTGCAATTCATTTTGATGATGATTTGCAAATAATTGAAAAATACAAAAAGAATAAACCTATTACTTGTATTTATAAAGAAAATGAAAGTGGAAAGTACTTTGTAAAGCGTTTTATTCCTGAATTTAGTGATAAAAAAACAGATTTCTTTGCTGATATGAACGCAATTACTATTGTTGCTATTTGCAACGATTATATTCCGGTATTTGAAGTAAAATCGAAAAATAAAAATAAAGAAACTGTTTCGGAACAAATTAATGCAGTGGAATTTGTTGATTTAATGAATATTAAGGCAAAAGGTAAACGATTAACTATTAATGATATAAGAACAATAACTCTTCTTGATCCATTACCTTATGAAGAGCCTGAAGATATTGAAGAAGAAGAAATATCATTGAATGAAGATGAGGTTGAAATTGAAGAACTATGGACAAAATCGGATAAGGAAATTGAAGAAATTAAAAAAATAGCTCCGATTATCCCCGATGATGATGAGGCTATTCAAATGACACTTTTTGAATAATAATATACATTTAAAATTAAATATTATGGACGGTTTAAAAGTAGTAGAATTAGTTTGTTTGTTTCAAATGTATTTCTCGGAATCGGGAAACGATAATTTGAAAAATTTTAGTGCATGGCTTTCAAAAAATGCAGATAATAATAGTTCTTCGGATATTTTAATTGACGAAGAAAAACAAAATATCGAAATAATCGACTCTTTTATTCGTATTTCAAAATTTATAAAGCTATACAACAAAGAGGTGTTTCAAAATCATACAATAAAAACTCTTGATGAATATAAATTTCTTTTAACAGTTGATAAATTAGAAAATCCTGCAAAATCTGACGTTTATACTGAAACGATTACCGAACTTACTACAGGTGCAAAAATAATGAAACGCCTAATTATTATGGGTTTAATTAAAGAGACCGATGATAAGATGGACAAACGTATTAAACGTTTAAAACTAACAACTAAAGGGAAAAACGAATTGGAAGCCGTAAGTAACAATATTAATGCAAACAACGATTTAATAATGGCTTATACTAATGATAATGACAAAAATACATTATTGTCGATTTTAAAAACAATTGATGGTTTCCATACAGAGGAATATTTGAAATCGCCTGAGCATTTTGCCGGTGAAAAAGAGGGATAGAATTTTCAAATTAATTAAACACAGAGATACGGAGAACACTTAAAAGCACAGAGTTCATTAAAAAGCCTGTTCACTAACCATTTCACCATTTTTATATGTTTTCTCAGCAATTTTTTTGCCGTCTTCGTCCCAAAAAGTCCATACACCTAATTCAATACAATTTGAATAATTGCCTTCTTTCTCTTTGTTTCCGTTTGGAAACCAGTAAGTTGATTTACCATTTTTAAAATCGTTAACATAAGTTTCTTCGCTTTTCTTAATATTTTTCTGATACCAAGTTGTCATTAAACCATTATATTTGCCCTCTTTATAATTGCTTTCTGTTTCAATATCTCCATTCGGGAAGTAAAAAACTTCTTTTCCGTCAACTAATCCATTTACATAATTTGTCTCTAAATTAATTATGCCTTTGTTATTATAACTAAAAGCCTTGCCGGTATATGGTTTTTGTGTACTTTTAAGTAAATATATTTTATCTTTTTGAGTCAAACTATCGTGTGTGTATGT
>CAZRCF010000142.1:0-7491 GCA_964598505.1 uncultured Lentimicrobiaceae bacterium
CCAACCCTTATTTTAAAAAAGCTATCAGAATTGATAGCTTTTTTTTTGATTTGTATATTATTATACTATAAAACAAAATGGTTTTACACACTTTTTAGCACAGTACCTTATTCATAAAGTTTATAAACCATCTTTGTTATAAAAAATGTATTTTTTTTGCTTTTATTAGATTTTGAATTGCCTCTAATTTCTTGATAACCACTCATTAGAAAGAAGTTATTGTACCAATAACGTATATATGATTTGTTAGTTGATACAGCAAACTCATTGCTACTCAATAAATCGATTTTGCTACGTTCAATATTTTGTATAATATCATTTTTGTTTATTGCCATCGTATATATTTCGCCATCGTTGCAATATGCTAATAAAATATTTGTCGAATCGGACAAAGACGAAATTCTGGGGCTAAGTTCAAATGATATCATATTATTAAGCGGATAGTTATTGTCCCAATTTAATTTACCTGTTTTATCAAATCCTGTTATAATGCCATTTGTGTATCTATATCCTTCAAAAATAGTTCTGCTATTAGGAAATGGTCGACCATAAAAATCATAATTTACATTTTCTTCAGTTCGATATTCAGGGTAATATGCTTCGGAAATAAAAATATAAGAAGAGTCCATTTTTTTAATATTATGTAAAAGTAATTGCAAATTTAACGAATAGCCAGGGTCGGTTATTTTGTTGCTATTAGATTTTTTTCTTAATCTATCGGCATCTTTTGATGATAAATATCTAAATATATTTTTCATGCGAGCAAAATTGTAATAGTTTATCTCGCTTAAAACATATGTTGATGATATTAATAATGAATATATACCAGTATTTACTTCATTGCCTGAAACAAATAATCCACTTGGTTTATCACTTTTATTTATATATGTGCCAATTATTAAAAATGTATCTAATCCTATTTGATAAATTTTGCTTGAATTTAAAAAATAATCTGAGTTTTTAGGAATATCTACTTGAGAAACGATAATTCCATCGATACTAATTCGGAAAATTGATATTTGATTCTCTTTTCTTGAATTATCATTTCTTAAACCAACTAATAGCTGAGTTGAGTTTTCAATTTTTGATATAAATTGTATAAATGAATCATTAGTATTTGGAAAAACTATTTTCTCATATTTTTTATCTGCAAATTTTAGTATGTATAAATCTTCTTTATCGTTTTTATAAGTGGTTAAAAAAGCCCTATCTGTATCAACAATTAATTTATTAGGTATATCTTTATTGTCAAAAGGCAATTCAAATAAATAATCTGAGGTGTCTTTTAGTTTTATTGAATACACTATTATTGGATTTACAATTTCTTTTGGTCCATTGTATTTCATTGTAACACCAAACATAAGCGAGTCGGCATAATCTTTAATTGGTTCAAGAAATCTGTTTAATACAATATCTTTTTGCCATATTTTTCTGAAATAGGCATCGTAATTTACAAATCGCCATTTTCTTGTTGTCTTTGATAATATTTCGGCTTCGTAATACAAAATAAATCCTTTATCGCCCAATGTAGCAATTTGATATGGATATTCATCTTTAGGAGCGTTTAATTCAATACGAAATGGTGGATCCAATTTTTGAGAAAATCCATTTGATAATAAAGTAACTGAAATCAAACAAAATAATATTTTAATTTTATTCATTGATATTTTTTTAGTAATCATTAATCTGTGAAGAGTAATCAGTATTATTTAGCGGTTAACTATTAGCTTATTTTAGTTTTTCACCACTAAGTCACTCATTACACTAATGCACACATAGTATTTTACATTAACACATTTTCAAATTTTCAAATTATTTTTCCTTTCTTTTGCAAACCTACATTTTTTTTTAATATGTTTAATAAAAAAGGTCGCCAAAAATTGACGACCTTTTTAAATTACTTATAGATGTTATTCAACTACAACTCGTTTAGTAATCGTTTTATTATCATTATTACGAGCTTGAACAAAGAAAATACCTTTGCCAAAGTTCGAGCAATCGATACGAACACTACCAGAAGCATTATCTTGACTGTAAACTCTTTGACCAAGAAGCGACATTATTGAAATATCATAAACTCCATCTAAGCTAACAAATATATTGTTTTTAGCAGGATTTGGATAAACGTTAATGTTATTATCTTCAAATTTATTAATACCATTTATCAAGCTAATATCGTTATTATCCCTTGCGGTAATATAATAATTTCCGAATGAAAGAATAGCAATACCAGTAACATCGCCTAAACCTGAAGGAATAACTCTTGCAGTAGCAGTTGCACAATAGTTTGCATCATAGAAATTACAGAAGAAAGCAGTATCAGTAGTAGTGCCTTGTGTCATTTTATATTTCTTACTGGTTGCAAATTTTAATGTTCCATTAGCATTTGTAAACAAAACACCAACAAGTTTAATTAATTTTGATTGATGGGTGTATGTAGTTAATGTATCAGCAGTAAGTAAATCGGAAAGTGTAACTACTGTTGGAGCAATAACGTTACCAGTTGAAGTAGCTGCACCAGGATCATTAACAGGAATTAATTCTAATAAACCATGGTAGTTTTGTAATTTTCCTCTAATACCAGTAATACCATCTCCAATATTGTAAGCTGTTGTTATAACAGCTGGAGTAGTACCATCATAAATCATAATAGCAGCTGTTCCATCTTGAATCCATTTTTGATTTTTATAAGCTTGTTTGAAGGTTAAAGTAACTTCTCCATTCAATTCATAAATAGTAGAATTATCGGCTGTTTTTGTTAATAATTCAGCTATATTAGCACAAGGAACACCAGCAACTAAAGTAGTAAATGTAATATCAGCACCATAGCTTAAGCCAACTGAGTTGCGAGCAAAAGCTCTTGCATGATATAATGTTGAACCTGTTAATCCGGTTAAATTACCTGAAAAAGCACCTGTAGTTCCGGATACCAATAAACGAATTGTTGTGTCAGGATTTGCAGTTGCTCCATAACAAATACCTCTTTCAATAACAGCATCACCACCATCATTAGTAACATTGCCTGCAACAGTTGCAGTTGTGCTGCCAACAGGTGAAGCAGTGCCGGTTGTAACAACAGGAGCAACAGCTCCGGTTGCAGTTGTAAAATTAGCATCAGCACCATAAGAAAGACCTGCCGAATTAATAGCATAAGCTCTATAATGATAAGTATTCCCTGCAGTTAAACCAGTAATATCACCAGTAAATGCACCTGTTGTACCACTAACAATAACTTTTGTTGTAGTATCAGGATTTGCAGTTGCTCCGTAGCAAATACCTCTTGAAGTAATTGTACCACTACCATCAGATGTTACTTCGCCTCCGCAAGTAGCAGTAGTAGCTGTAATTCCAGTTGCAGTTCCTGTAGTAACTGTCGGAGCTGTAATAGTTCCACTAAAACCAATTGCATCAGCCCACGTAGTAGCAACTCTTAAACCATCAACTGTTAAAGTATTTGTATTTGCACCTGCTTGACGCAAAGCAATAGCTGCAAAAGGACTTAAATCGGTAGAAGCTACATCAGAGGCTGTAACAGTTGGAGTTCCTTCGGAAGCAGTAGATGGATTTACAAATAATGAAACAACATCATCGCCAGCCCCACTATTGATAGTATATTTTAATACAATCAAATGAGTAGTGTTTGTGCTATATGAAGTAGTAGTGTATACTATATTTGTAGCGGAAGATCCTTTTAAAACACCTAAAGTGAATTTTGTTGCATCGGATGCATCTTTTTTAATATAAACACGACCTGTAAAGGTTGTTGTGCCTGTCATAAAGTGAAAAAAGTGATCGCCAGCAGTACTAGGAGTGGCAACATTAATTAAAATAGCTGCATACACACTGCCAGTTGTTTGAGCAGTAAAAGTGTGATTAACATCTTGTCCTGTTGTCATATAAGCACTTTGTCCAGAAGGTGTACAATAACCAGCATAAGATAAATTCCCACCTACTGTAGAAATGTTGTTTGTGCTAACTCCACTATGATTAATCCATCCGTGTGCAGTTAATGAGTCTCCAATTGGATAATCAAATTGCTCGTTAAGCAAAACTTGAGCATTTACATTAATGCTCATTAAAACCACTAAAATTAGTGATGCTAAAATTGAAATTGTTTTTTTCATGTTTTTGTTTTTAATTAATATTTTTTTGTTAATTTTTTATTCAAATTTTTTGAGTAAGACAACAAAGATAGTAAAAATTTAGTACCAAAATGCAATTAAATATTAAATTATTTTTAATATTATGTTTCTATTCAAACTCATAAGATATAACTTATTGATAATTTAATTAATAGATGTAACTTTGTAAAAAATATTATATGAAACGAGCATTAAAAAATATTTCACTCTATAGAATGATTATTTGCGAGTTCCATACGACAATTAAAAACAAATTAAAAATGAACGTATGAAATTTGATTCGTACAGATTTGCACCTGAACTAAAAAAAAACATTTCCGAACTTGGTTTTAATAAACCTAACGATATTCAATATAAAGCTATAACTCCCATTTTACAAGGCGAAGATGTTTTGGCTATTGCCCAAACTGGGACAGGCAAAACTGCTGCTTATGCAATTCCTGTTATTAATATGCTTCACCAACGAGATCAAAAAAAATCATTATTAGGAATAAAATGTCTTGTAATGGTTCCTACCCGTGAGCTTGCTATACAAATTACTGAAGTTTTTAACTCTCTTGAAAAAAACACTTTAATAAAAACATTCAGTTTGTTTGGTGGCGTTGACCAAGATGTGCAAGTGGCTAATTTAGAAAAAGGTGTTGATATATTGGTTGCTACACCAGGCAGAATGTTCGATTTAATTAATCAAGGCTTTGTTAAATTAAATAATGTAGAAATTTTAGTTTTAGATGAAGCTGATAAAATGTTAGATTCAAGTTTTATTAGAGATATTTTCGATGTAATAAAACATATCCCACGCGAACATCAAACTCTTTTCTTTTCCGCTACTATCAACGAGTCGATAAAAAAACTTGCCTATTCGTTGGTTCACAATGCAATACGTATTCAAATTTCGCCTAAAGACCCTGTTGCAAAAAATATTATTCATAGTGTTGCTTTTATTGAAATGGATGATAAACGATTTTTTTTGGAACGATTAATAAAAGAGCATGAACAGAGTAAAATATTGGTTTTTGTTCGCACTAAAGTACGAGCCGAAAGGGTTTGCAAGGCATTAAAATTAATGAATCTTGAAAGCGAAACTCTTCATAGCGACAAAGAACAAACAGAACGCGAAAAAAGCATGGCAAATTTTCGTTCCGGAAAAACTAAAATACTTATTGCTACCGATATAAGTGCTCGCGGAATTGATATTAGCAACGTTGATTATGTTGTAAACTACGATTTGCCTGATATTGCCGAAAATTATGTACATCGTATTGGCAGAACCGGCAGAGGCACCTCAAAAGGCTATGCTGTATCGTTTTGCAGCCCCAACGAGCAGCCAATTTTGCGAGAAATTGAGCAGTTTATCGACAAAGATATTAATGTAATGGAAATTAAAAAAACCGATTATACCGAAACTTTAGATTTTGGCACAAGGGTAAACTACGATTGGAAAACTTTGATTAACGAGCAGGAAAAAGTTGAAAAAGGTACAAAACCGAAAGGCAAAAAGAAATAAGTTTTTTTTATAAACATTCTACAGCTAAGCTTTTAGTATTTTTTGCATTTTTAATTTGACAACATAATTGTCGAAATAAGATTGTCATATATTCGTCACACTATCGAAGTGCTGTCGAAGTTGGTGTATTTATAATTGATGGGACTTCGACAATACTTTGACAAGCTCGTATGACAACACGACTAGCTCAGCCTGACAATATAATACTAATATGCACTTTATGCTAAAATATTTTAATCGGACAACACTAATTTTAATTATTTTGAATTTATCGTACTATTTTTATACTTTTGCAAAAATATTAAATAGTTTATTGAAAATATGCAAACAACAATGCTATCTATGAAAATATATATAATACAAAATTAGAAAATAGGAACAACTATATAAACGAATCGAAATAGTCATAGGAGTAATTAATAAAACTTATTTTTTTATGAAAAAAACTTATTTATCAGTATTTATTGCAATATTTATAAATGTTGCAAATGCACAATGGATTGAAACAGTTGGCACTTTTGGGGGCTTGGTTAAATCAATGACCACCGATGGAGTTAATCTTTTTGCAGGTAGTTATGGGGGAGGAGTATTTTTATATAATAATTCAAATAATACTTGGACAGCAAAAAACACAGGTTTATCCTTAAAATATGTTGAAGATATTACATTTTCAGATACAAATATTATTGCTGGTATGGATAATGGTGGTGTATATTTATCAACAAACAGTGGCTCAAGTTGGACAAATATTAATTCAAATATATCGAGCCAACGAGTAATGTCTTTAAAGGTTAAAGATAACTTAATTTATGCAGGAACAGTAGATGATGGACTTTTAGTTTCAAGTAATAATGGAACAAGTTGGGCGTTTGCAAATTTGAATCATGCCGTAAGTGTTATGTTAGTTGACGGAAATAATATTTTTGCCGGAACTATGGATGCTGGTGTATTATTATCAAACAATAATAATACAAGTTGGACCCCTGCAGGATTAGCCGATAAATCAATTAATGCCATGACAAAAATTGGAAATACAATATTTGCTGCTACAACACAAGGAGGAGTGTATCGCACGGTTGATAATGGTGCTAATTGGACACAAGTAAACAATGGTATTACCAATATTTGCGTTTGGTCGCTAGCAAAAAATGGCAACGATATATATGCTGGAACTAATGGAGATGGAGTTTTTAAATCAACAAATAATGGTGATACTTGGACTCCAATAAATACTAATCTTACAAAGCTAACTATTTACTCTTTATGTGTGTTTAACAATACTCTTTTTGCTGGAAACAACGGCGTTGGAGGTAGCGTTTGGAAATATTCAATTGGCAACTCAATTAGTGACACAAAAAATGAAGATTTGTTTTTTTCAATTAGTCCAAATCCCACTCACGATTTTATAAAAATTAATAGCACCAATACATTTGTTAAATATTCAATAATTAATAATTTAGGACAAATTATTGTATGGGAAAAAGCATTAATTGATAATTATATAAATGTGAATAATATCCCAAATGGCGATTATAATCTTGTTCTAATTTCAGAAGAAAATAGAAAAAGTAGTGGTAGAATAATAATTATAAAATAATAATTATTTTGCAAAAGCAATTGTAACTTATTGATTTTAACTTTGACAAAATTAATGCAATAATCAATCAGCAACTTCCTGATAAACAATAACAGGCAGATTAGTTTTATAGATAATTTTTCTTGTTGGATTACTTGCAAAAAAGGCTTTAAAGATATTTTTATTTTCTCGCATAAGAGCAATTGCATCTGCATTAATTTCGTGAGCAAAATTATCAATCCCTAATAGAAAGTTATCGTTTTTAA
>CAZRCF010000143.1:0-5716 GCA_964598505.1 uncultured Lentimicrobiaceae bacterium
TTTTTTTTGAATAGTATTAATTTATACAATATCTCTTACCCGGCTTACAGTTAATAATATTCATAAATTCAAGATTTAGTAATGCCGAAGCCGTTTTTGTAGCAGTTAGTCCCGATTCATTAATTAATATATCAATACCACAATCGCCTTTTTCGGAAAGTAATTTTGCAATTATCATTTCATCTTCCGAAAGCTCATTAAAAAGCTTGGTTTGTTTGTTTTTAGGTTTTGATAAATCCCAATTCATAGCACTAACAATATGTTCTGCTTTTTGGATTGACATTGCTCTGTTTGTTCTAATTAAATTATTACAACCTTCCGACATCAAGTCGTTTACTCTGCCAGGAATAGCAAATACATCGCGACTATACGAATTTGCAATATCAGCAGTAATAAGAGCACCGCCTTTGCTGCCTGCTTCAATAACCAAAGTAGCATCGGATAGACCGGCAATAATTCTATTACGTTTTGGAAAATTTTCGCGGTCGGGTTTTGAGCCTGAAGTAAACTCTGTAAGCACACCACCATTTTCAATCATTTTGGCTGCTAATTTTTTATTACTTGCCGGATATAAAATATCGTGTCCGTGTGCAGTAACACCAATTGTTGGCAAATTAAACTCCAAAGCTGCTTCATGTGCTGCTGTATCAATACCATAAGCCAATCCACTAACTATTAATACTTGATAATTGGCAAGTTCTTCGATAATTTTTCTGCAAATCCATTTGCCATAATCGGTTATTTTGCGTGTACCAACAATGCTAATAATTCTCGAATAGTTTAAATTTATATTTCCTCTATAATATAACAATATCGGGCTATCGTCGCAAAATTTTAAACGATAAGGATAATCATTATCGGTATAAAAAATAGTTTGAATTTTGTTTTTTTCAATAAATTTCAGCTCTTTCTCGGCTTCGGCTAAAGCACTGTTTTTTTTTAATGATTGAACAACCGGTTTGTTAAAACCAGCGGCTGTTAATGCTTTGCTTTTTGCGCTAAATATTGCTTTTGCGTCACCAAATTCATTTAATAGTTTTTTGGCAGTAATATCGCCTACTTGTGGCAGTTTTGTTAGAGCTATTTGATATAGAAGCATTTATAAGATTTTTATACTTTTTTATTATAGATTTCGGTTTGCAAATAAGTTTCAAAGTTAATTTATTTTCAACAATTAGGATTAAAAAATATATAAATTCAAAAAAATATTTGTTGAGTTTTATATCTATTTTTAAAAATATTTAGAGTTTAATGTTTCCTTTTTCTAAATTTGCACAACGGGACTTCTAAAAATTGCTTTTTTTTCGTTGAACTGCAATTTAAAAATCCTCATTTACTTTAGTAAACTGGGGTTTTTAAATCTTATTCGCCTCGAAAAATCTAATTTTTACAACCCCTCATAAGTTTTAAAAACAAATTTTTAATTGTAATTTTGATTTTTTTTGATGAAGTATTTAATTGTTGGTCTTGGAAATATTGGAGCAGAATACGAAAAAACTCGCCATAATATAGGTTTTATGGTGCTCGATGCTTATGCAAAATCAGAAAACGTGTCTTTTTCGGTTGATAGATATGGCTCGGTTGTCAAAACAAAGTATAAAGGCAGAATATTTATACTATTGAAACCATCAACATATATGAATTTAAGTGGAAAAGCATTTAAATATTGGCTTCAAAAAGAAGATATTCCAATTGAAAATTCCTTGGTAATAGTTGATGACTTAGACCTCGATTTAGGCGTTATCAGAATGAAACCAAAAGGTGGTGGCGGTAGCCATAATGGATTAAATCATATTATTGAAACAATTGGAAATGAGGAATTCCCTCGTTTGCGTTTTGGTATTGGTAAAAACTTTCAAATTGGGCGACAGGTTGATTATGTTTTAGGCGAATTTTCGGATGAAGAAAAAGAGATAATTAATCCAAAAATTGAAGAAACTATAAAAATAATTAAAAGTTTTTCTACAATTGGAATTGAAAGAACAATGACAATGTTTAATAAAAAATAATATTTTTCGTTAAATTATATATATTTTTAATATTTTTGCAATAATCTATAGTTATTTATTCAAAAACAGAGATAAAAAATTATTTTATTCATATTTAATATCAGCATTATGTGTTTCAAAAAAATATCAATTCTAATATTATTTTTCGCTATTATTTTTTGTTTTTCGGCTAATAGCCAAACAAAATCAGGAAATTTAAAGAATAAAGGAGGAAAAGTAGGTTCGAAAACGGTTGATAAAAATGCTCGAATTGGAGGAAGAGAAACTATTCCACATGGCATCGACGAAAATACAATATTGAATATTGGAATTGGTAGTGGAATATCTTTCCCGGGCTTGGATATGTTAAATGAAGAACATCTTGCACCTGGTTCTAATTCGCATTTTTATATTCATTATTTATTACCAAAAACTAGGAATATTGGTGTTGGTTTAAATGCAAATATGATGATGTATAATGTAAATAATAGTAAATTCGATTTAGATTATCAGAATGTTAAAAAAGTTATTTCTCCTTCGTGGAATTTTCAAACAGTTTGCCCTTCATTGTTTATAAATCATAAAATAACCCGTCGAGTTAGCGCTCAATTTTTATTTAATGCCGGAGTTTTAATGGTTCAAGTTCCTAAAACTACTGTAAATTTTTCGGACACACTTGATGTAACAGGACTTGCAATTCCAGAAACTGAATATTTATACGAACATAAAAACACTACCGAAATTGGTTGGTCGGCTTCATTTGGTATGCAATTTAACTATTTGCTTGTTCAGCACCTTGAGTTACGCTTTGGCTCCGACTTTTTATATGGACGTTTTAATATTACAAAAAATCAATTATTACCTACTTTAAGTTCCGAAAAATCACTTAGAGAAATGAAAACTATAAATGTATTTGCCGGTATTGCTTTAAATTTTTAATGTTATTACTGAAAACTTTCATTGAGAAAGTTTGTTTTTTTATTTTTTTTGAACAATATGAATATAATAATAGCGTTTTAGGTTATATTTATAAATTAACAATATTGCAAGTGTATTTCAAAAACATAATATTTTTTATTACTAATTATTTAATTAATAGATTAATAAAAAAACACCTATCTATACTATTACTTTCATTTATAATTATTTCTGAATTATTTAACTCTTCAATTGCAGTTGCACAAATTGGTGGCAAAAGTGTTTATCATTTTTTAAATTTGCCTACTAATGCAAGGCAAGCATCAATGGGTGGAGTTGTTTATGCTCGTTACGACAACGATATTCAGTTGTCGTTATATAATCCTTCACTTTTATCACCAGAAACACATAATCAGTTATGTTTAGATTTCACCGATCATTTTTCGGATATTAAACAAGGATATGCCGGTTATTCGCGAACTTTTAAAAAACTTGGAAGTTTTCAGGCAGGATTTCAGTTTTTAAATTATGGTAAATTCACCGAAACTACTGATGCAGATGTTGTTCTTGGCGATTTTACGGCAAACGATTTAGCTTTAAATATTGGATGGGGAAGAAGATTGGATTCGAGTTTTTCGATTGGTTCAAATTTGAAATTTATTAGTTCGCAATTACAAGATTATTACTCGTTTGGTATTGCAACTGATATTGCTGCAACATACATTAATAATAAACACAGATTAGCAGTATCTTTAATTGCTCGAAATATTGGCAGACAATTAGTTACATATACAAAAATCAGAGAACCATTGCCTTTTGAAATTCAATTAGGTTTTTCGCAAAAGTTAAAAAATGCGCCTTTCACATATAGTATTGTAGTTCAGAATTTAGAAAAATGGGATTTAACATATAACGATCCAAACGACCCGGAAATTGAACGTGATGCAATTACAAATGAAATTAAGGAGAAATCAAAAGCCTCGAAAATATTTGATAAAACAATGCGACATTTAGTTTTTGGTCTTGAATTTCAGCCATTTAAAGCATTTGCTTTACGATTATCATATAATTACAAACGCCGGCAAGAAGTAAGCGTGCCAACAAGTAGCCGATTAAGCGGTTTTGCTTGGGGTTTTGGTATTAAAATTTCTAAATTTCAAATTAGCTATGCACGCGATATTTATCATCCGGCTGGTGCTCCAAATTACTTTACCATTGCTACAAATTTATCCGATTTTGCAAAGAAATAATCCTTATTTCTTTTTTCGAGGTGCTATTATTAATTAATCGCTTTTTTATACCATTTTTCAGAGTAGTTACATAGAAAAATCCATGATGATTTTGTGTATTTTGTGTGTTCTTTGCGCTTTTTGTGTAACAGCGATTACACAAAGTCACACAAAGTAAAAGCACAATGTTACACTAAGAAAAATAATATCACTACAAAAAAAGAAATAACCAAAAATAAGTTTAAAAAAATATTGTAAAAATTTTATACCTTTGCATTACAAAAAATGGCTCCGTAGTTCAGCTGAATAGAACGTCAGATTCCGGTTCTGAAGGTCGTGGGTTTGAATCCCTCCGGAGTCACTTTAGTTTTATAAAAATATATAGAAAATAAGGGAAATCTTATTTTTTTCAAAAAAATCGAAAATTACGATATTGAATATTTGTCAATAAAGTCTTGAAGTTGTTGTTTGTAATTGTTACCAATTGAAATTTTTTCGCTTTTAATTTCAATCATATTTCCTTCAATGCTTTTAATTTTATTTACAGAAACAATAAAAGATTTATGTATTCGTACAAAAATATTAGTAGGAAGTAGTGCTTCAATTTTTTTCATCGATTGATAAGTAACTAAAACACTGTCTCTTGTGTGTATTTTAATATAATCGCCAAGAGCTTCAATATAAAAAATATCATCAATATCAACTTTGTAGTTTTTCTTATTAGCTTTTACAAAAATAAATTTATTTGAACTATTTTCATTGTTATCCGAATGTGTTACTTCTAAATTATGCGATTCAATATGTGAAGGGTGCTCAGTTTTTAATCGTTCCTGAACTTTTTGTATTGATTTAAAAAAACGGTCGAAAGAAAAAGGTTTTTTCAGATAATCAATTACATCTAATTCGTAGCCCTCAATGGCATATTCCGAGTATGCAGTAGTAATAATTGTCATAGGAGGATTTTTAAGTGTTTTCAGAAAAGTCATACCCGATAGTTTGGGCATATTTATATCTAAAAACATAAGCTGAATATGGTTGTTGCTAATAACATCCATTGCTTCATAAGCATTACTGCATTTGGCTACAACATTAAAATTAGGAATATCTTCAAGAAATTTTTCAATTACTCGTTGAGCTAATGGCTCGTCGTCGATAATTATACACTGAATTATATTACTCATAACATTGAATTTTAAGTTCTATTTTAAATGTTTTTTCGTTTTGATTTACAATAATTTCATGACAATTTGGGTAGAGAAATTCTAAGCGTTTTTTTGCATTTACAATACCAATACCCGAATATGCAGAATTTGATTTTACTTGATCAGAATAAATGCTATTTTCGATAGTAAATTTAATTAATTTTTTATCAGCAAGGTCGAAATCAACCATAATAAACGAGTCATCAGTTTTTTTGCCGTGCTTAAATGCGTTTTCCAAAAAATTAATAAAAAGCAGAGGAGCAATTAAAATATCGGTACTCCCTTTTACATCAATTGAAACTTTTACACTTTCGCCAAGTCGAAGTTTTTCGAGGCTAAGATAATTTTTTGTAAACTCAATTTCTTTTGATAATGGAAC
>CAZRCF010000143.1:5726-7478 GCA_964598505.1 uncultured Lentimicrobiaceae bacterium
AATTATTTAGTGTGTTGAATAAAAAATGGGGATTTATTTGTGATTTTAATGAGTTTAATTCAGCTTCTAATCGCTGACGTTCCATTTCTTTAATTTTTATGGTATTATCTTGCATTTTAAGCCAATCGCGAAGCAGTTTTAAAAATGTTGTTGTAATGATAAATAAAAAGGCTGTTCCCATTTCGCTGATTATCCATACTATATAGTTTGTAAATTCCGAAAAACCTATATCTGCTACATTATAGTTGTTATCAAATAAATATAGTAAAGTTAAAATGTCAATTATAGAAAACAGACCTACATTTATTATTTGCAAAAAAATAAAATAAAAATATTGTTTTTTGCGAAGATAAATAGGTATTAAAAACAATAAATTTATATAAACTGCTATTGCAGTAAAGAAAAGCGAAACAATGTTTTGAAAAACAACATTAAAAGTATCGTAGTTTAGTATAATAGAATTTTTATCATCGTTGCTTGGTTTTAGGTCGGATTGAATTAAAATAAAACCTACAACAACCCAAAACAAAATATGCTGGAAGATTATACTCGTTAGTATTTTTTTAATTATTTTAATCATTTTATCATTAAGTAATTAGAGAACTAAATTAATCATTTTATTAATTCATTTCGTAAATAGTATAATTTTTAATGACAAAAGTTTATTTTTTCGGGTTGAAAATAAATTATTAATAGATAAACGTATAATTGTCAATTTTTTGATGATAAAACTAATTGAAATAGCAAAAATGAGATGTTGTAACTAAAATTGATATGTTTAACCAATTAATTTTTTTTTGAGTAGTTGTGGGTGTAATTTTGAATCGTAAACAGCAAGAAATAATTAACTTAAAAAATAATATAATGAAAACAAAAAAATTAATTTTAATAGGTTTGCTACTAAGTATAGTAAGCTTTGGTTTTGCAAGTTCACCATTAACTAAAAATGAACCAGCATCACTAACTGATTTTAAAAAATCTGAAATCAGAGAAATTCTTAGTTCACAAATTGAAAATAATGCAACAATAAATGGATTAAAAGTTGAAGGGATAGTTGTTGTATTTTTCACATTTGATAGCGATGGTGCAGTTATTATATCTGGAATTAATTCAAAGAGTGAATTATTAAAAAACTATGTTAAATCGCAACTTGAAAGAATTATTATATACAAAGCAGACCAATTTGAAGGAACTAATTTTAGAATTGACTTTTCTTTTAAAAATATGTGATTAATATAAAACATATCCCTTCCCTAAATTCCCTTAAAATCTCAACTTTGCCGGCGCCAGCCGGCTTTTTTAATATATAATTTATGCCTATTTAATGCTCATCGCATATCAAAATAATCAAATATTTTCAGCTTTTTCAGCTTTCAATTTATTCGCTCATTAGTTTTTATATATCACATAATCAATGATATAAATAATATATATGTACGGCTTCAGAAAGTCGTACATATTTTTATTATACTTAATTGGCAACAAAACTATTTTTGTTTAAGATAATAATTTAACGCAATAAAAAAATCTATGATTTGTTAAAAAAATAATGAATTGTTTTTTTTATTAAAAAAAATATTATTTTTACACTTATTAGATTATTTGAAAATAAATATTAACAAAAATAAAACAATTATGAAAAAATTGACTTTTTGCAAGATGTTTATAATGCTATTTATTTTAGCATTTAACACATCAAAAGCGCAAACGATGGATTACTCGTTTGCAAGTTCATCGGGCACTTATACGCCA
>CAZRCF010000144.1:0-7468 GCA_964598505.1 uncultured Lentimicrobiaceae bacterium
TCTGTTACTTTCCCTTTAAGGGTTCCTTGGGAGAATGATAAGCTACTCATAGCTAATATAATCCCCATCGAAAAGAGTAATTTTTTCAACATACCCATTGTTTTTGTTTATTATAGATTTTTACTTAAATTCCCTATTTAAGACCGTAAATATAAAAATATTTTTTTTTATAATTGTTTTTTTTTTAGATAATAATTTGTAATTGTTCGTAACACATTAATAATTAGGTCTATTAATTATTTCCGAATACACAATTATTTTTGAAATATTAACCTCGAAAAATGATTTTTCTTTTTCTTTTGCATTAAAATCAAACTTCTTTTTTTCTTCATCAATGTTTTCTGCCATTTTCAAATCATAAGGTCTTGCATCGAATAATTCTTCTTCTAATGAAGCATTTTCATAGCTATAACTTTCGGTTGATAATGATTCTAAAGTTGTATAGTTTGTAGTAGCTTTATATTCGTCTTGTTTTAATTTATTATAATCATCGGAGTTAAAAAACTCTTCATTAATATTTTGAGTATTAACAACAACTGGTGGGTTTTGTTTTTTATTAATAATTACTTCAGCATTTTTTTTATTTGCTTTTGTAATTACATTAATAATAAGTATTATAATTCCAATTGCAAATGCAACAAATTGACCAAAATCTTCCATATTAATATTTTTAACTGTTTTTAATTTTTATCAAAGATAATACGAAAATAATATTTTTTTACATTTTAGGCAAAAAAAATATTTTTGGTATTTTAGGTTCCAAAAATTCTGTTCCAAAAACTTCTTTTTTTTACAGGAGTTTGCTCCATCATTTTTTTCCTGTTATTAATCATTCTTTTTTTTGTTTCTTTCGATTGGATTTTAAGATGTTTTTTGGCTTTTATTTTATAATCTTTTTCAGCTTTCTTTTTTTTCAGTTTTTGAACTTTCTCTTGTTTTGCTTTAGATTTTGAATATGATGAAACTGTTTTACATGATATAATAGTAATACTTAAAAATAAAAATAGCAAAAAAAATATTTTTTTCATAAAAAACTTTGATTTTAAAAAACAAATATACATTAATTTATTCAAATTTAGAATAAACTATAATGTATTTGCGTTATAATTATTATTTTTGTAAAAATAATTTAAATGAATAAATCCTGTAAATATATAATAGTATTAATAATTACAATAATAATATTTGGTTCATGCAAAAAAGACGAGACTGAGTATGTGCCAAATGTATATGTAAACTTTCAAATAGATCCAAATTCAACAATGTACTTAGGTTTAAATCAAGTTGGAGGTTGGGTGTATATTACCGGAGGAGTAAAAGGAATTATTATTTATAAAATTGATAATCAAGCATTTATGGCTTATGACAGAGCTTGTCCTCACGATCCGGAAATAACTGACGCTGCTGTTGAGGTTGAATCATCGGGATTAACAATGATTGATAATTATTGTGGTTCTCGATTTATAATTACTGATGGTTCAGTAGTATCGGGTCCATCTAAATATGGTTTAAAGCAATATAAAACTTTTTACGATGGAAATTATCTTCATGTTTCAAATTAAAACTTATCAGTATTTAAAAGAGATTATAAAAATTAGGTTTTTAAGGCGAACAATATCGAATGGCGACTGGTAACTGGTAACTGGTTGTTTCCTTAATCGCTAATAACTTTTCACTTAATATTTAACGTGAAAATCAATTTTTATATGTCTCGTTAATAATAAACCCTACCTAATAAAAGCTCAAGCACTATATTTGCTTGCATATTGGCTACAATTCCTACACGAGGTGCAAGAGGTGGAAGATTTTCATTAACTTCAGTTTCGAAATCACCACAAATAATTAGTTTTTCATAGTTTTGAATGTGTATTTTATCCGAATCGCCCCAACCAGCAATACCGGAAGCCGAAATAATATATTTTTCGGGAAAGGAATTTAAAACGGTTTCTATTAACATAACTTTCATTTCTGCCTTGTCAAAGGCTTCTACAATAATATCGCAATGATAAAATAATCGAGGAACATTATCGGCATTTATTATTACATTATGTGCTTCAACCTTACATTTTGGTTCAACACAATTTATATTGATTTTTAATGCAATGGCTTTATTAATTCCTATTTGATTTCGAAAAAAGTACTGACGGTTAAGGTTGCTTTCGTCTATATCATCGAAATCGGCAATTACAAAACTGCCAATTCCCACACGTGCAAGAGCCATTGCACAATTAGAACCTAATCCTCCACAGCCTGCAATTCCTATTGTATATGTTGATAATTTTTGTTTTATTTCGGCAAAATTCATAGTTGATAATTTATTTTATTTGCTAATATAAACAGCATAACAGTTATTAAAATAAACAAGTATGTCGTAAGCACTATTATTAACAATCATTTTTTCAGGTATTTTACAGAAATCAATAAAAACAATTAGCTCAATTTCATTTTTGAAGTTATATCGTTTAATTAAATTTTCCTTAGGAATTTTTTTATATAGAATTCCGCGAATTTTGTCAACTTGAACTAAATCAGCTAATTTTCGTTTTGATTTTGCCTCTTTGCTAAAAATATTGTAAAGTAAACTAAATGGACCTGGTAAAGAAATTCCACCTTTTGAATCAAATTGTTTTTCATCAATTTTATCGAAAATGGCTAATTTTTTTTCATCTTCAAGTTTTAAAGCAATGAACTCTTTTTTAAACAATTGAAAAGTAGGCGGATAACGTCTAATTATTGCTTCTTTTAGTGTAATTGTGTCTTCAATTAATACAATATTAATCATTAAAATTTTATTTAATATCTCGTTTGGAACTTTAGCTCTATAATGTTTATATCCAATAGATGTAATTAAAACACTATCATTTGCGGCAGCAATTATTCGAAAAATACCATTTATATCTGTTATTGTACCTTGTTTTTGTGATAAATTAATTACATGAGCATTTTGTATAAGTTCGCCTTTAGCATTCGCTACTTTGCCTTCAATTAGAATTAAATTTTGCCCGTTCACTGTTTTTATTAATAAAAACATAACAATAAACAATATTGAAGATATAAGATTATAAGGGCATCTTTTCATAAAAAATTTCGTGTTGGCTATTGCAAATATAATAAAAACTAATAGTAAAAGCATAATTTTATACTTTTGCAAAAAATTTTAGTAAATGGATTTAAAAGATTTTAAAAAAACACTAATAAATAACTCAAAAACAACACCTTTTATTGCATTAGATATAGAAAGTGTAAATAAATCGCTTGATTTTTTTACTAAAACTATGCAAATTGAAAAGACAAATATTTTTTATCCAATAAAAGTAAATTCAAATATCTCAATTGTTAAAAGACTAATAATTGAAGGCGTAGGCTTTGAGTGTGGAGCATTTTCGGAATGCGAATATTTAATTAATAATGGTGTTCTTCCAAGTAGAATTATTTTTGGCAATCCAGTAAAATCAGTAAATAGTATTCGGGGAGCAAATGAAATAGGAGTAGATGTTTTTGCTATTGATTCTGAAGAAGAATTAATGAAAATACATGAAAATGCGCCAAATTCAAAAGTATATTTTCGTATATCAGTAAGCAATGAGGGTTCAAGTTGGGAATTAACTGATAAATTTGGTTGTGATACTACTGCTGCGTTGCAATTAGCAAAAAAAGCAATTTGTATAGGGTTAATTCCTATTGGAATTAGTTTTCATATAGGGTGGAATAATCCAAATTTAAGCACATGGCAATTGGCATTAGAAAAATCAATTACATTAGCTGAAAATCTTATAAATAAAAGAATATTGTTAGAATTTATAAATATTGGCGGAGGATTTCCTTCACATTTAAACAATTCAAATCTTTTGCTCGAAAAAATTGCGATTGAAAGTAAACCCTATTTTGAAAAAATAAAAACAAAACTAAATCTTAAAATTATTGCCGAACCCGGTTCTTTTTTGGTTGCAAATTCTGCAGTAATGGTAGTATCAATATTCGAAAAAATAAATAGAGGTAAAAAAACTTGGCTTTATGTTGACAGTGGAATTTGTCAGGGATTTTATTGGATATTGAGTGGTTTAAAATATGGTATTAGTGCTTTAAATAATTCAGAAGTTGATAAATCAGAATTTATTGTTTGTGGTCCAACATGTGATACTCACGATGTTTTTAGTTTTAACATTATGCTTCCAAAAAATATTGATATTGGTGATAAGTTAATAATCTATCCGGCAGGGGCTTACATCTCATCATCAAAAAAATATAATGGATTTGATTATCCAGAAGAAATAATTATTTAAACAAAATGATTTTTTTATTGTTATCTGTATTCAAGTTACTTGAAATATTATAAAATCAAAAAAATAATTAATGTTGAATTAAATCATATTGATTATTTTTGCAAACAAAATTTAAAAAAACAAAATAATATGAAGTTTAAACATCTTGTAATTAGCACATTAGTTCTAACAATAGCTGGCATTAGTTCATTCGGAATAATAAATGTAATAGGAGCATCAACTTTTGAAAAAGAGATTAAAGATTCAAAAGTAATTCAAATGGACAAAAATTTGTACAAAAAAGTAATTTTTGACTTTGATAAAAAGGGTAAAAAATTTGCATATAATGGCAAACGACCTGTAGTTATTGATTTTTATGCTGATTGGTGTCGTCCATGCCGTATGGTTGCTCCAATAATGGATAATTTATCGGAAAAATATGCAGGTAAAGTGGATTTTTATAAAGTAAACGTAGATAAAGAAAACGAATTAGCTGCTTTTCATAATATACAAAGCATACCAGTTGTTGCAGTTTTTTCAAAAAATAACCAACCTAAACTTACAACTGGAGCATTAAGCATTGATAGTTATATAAAAATTATTGACGAAACATTATTAAAAAAATAATATGGAACATTTAAGTGCAGATACTTTTAAAGAAAAAGTATTTAATTACGAAAAAAACAAGGATTGGAAATTTGAAGGAAAACGACCAGCTGTAATTGATTTTTATGCTGATTGGTGTAACCCTTGTAAAATGGTAGCTCCGATTCTGGAAGAGTTATCAAACGAATATAACGGGAAAATAGATATATACAAAGTTGATACTGAAAAAGAGCAAGAGTTATCAGCTGTTTTTGGCATACAAAGTATTCCCTCAATACTATTTATACCCATAGAAGGCGTGCCAACTATGGCTGCTGGTGCATTGCCTAAAGCTACTTTTAAACAGGCTTTTAAAGATGTATTTAATATTGATTAATTGGCAAATAAGTAATTATGGGAATGGCAATTAACAATTAATAATTTTTTATATTTTGCCTGAAAAAAATATTTTTCAAAAATCATTATTAAAACTGGATAAGTAATTGTAACTCATTTTTTAGAACCAATCATAACTATGTCAAAGTTTTGAACTTTGACATAGTTGTATATAGCAACAAATATTCAATTAATATCTATATTATTGTATATTTAAGGTTAATTTTTAGATCGAATATTAAAAAGTACAATATTTTATCTTAAATTTTGTAATTTAGCAGTCGATATTTCAAAAAGTTGAAAAACTATGATAAATCAAGAAGACAAAATTACAAAACGACGGCTTACAACTTCGGTAGTAACTACAATTATAAGCATTTCTATTGTTTTGTATATGCTTGGAATTTTATGTTTTGTAATTATTGGTGGCAATAATTTATCAAACTATTTTAAAGAAAACATTGGTTTTTCTGTTTATATGCAAAGCGATGCTCCTAAATCGGAAATTTTAGCTTTAAAAAGAACTTTAGATGCTGCATATTACACTAAATCAACAAAATATATAACAAAAGAACAAGCTACAATTGAATTAAAAAAAGAGTTGGGCGAAGATTTTTTAGATTTATCGGGCTATAATCCACTACCACCAACAATTGAAGTTCATATTAATGCAGCTTTTTCAAATCAAAATAGCTTAAAAATTATCGAAACCGAGATTTTAAAAAATCCTATTGTTCGTGAAATTACATATCAACGACCATTGGTAGATGCTGTAAACAATAATATTAAAAAAATAAGCTACACTCTGTTAATAATTTGTGGAGTTCTGTTATTAATTGCTATAATTTTAATTCATAACACCTTACGATTAAATGTTTACGCTAAACGTTTTGTTATTAAAAGTATGCTTTTAGTGGGAGCTAATAGCCGTTTTATTCGTCGTCCATTTATTTATAAAGGAGTTATTCAAGGATTTTTAGCTTCGTTAATAGCAATAATTTTACTTGTTTTTACGTTATGGGCAGGTAATTATTATTTCCCCGATATAATTAATATTCGTGAATTTGAATTGTATTTATTAGTTTTTGGAGCAGTAATTACAATTGGTTTTATTATTTCATGGATATCAACATTTTTTGCGGTAAGAAAATTTATAAAAATGAAAACAGATAATTTATATTATTAATAATTAAAATAATTAAAAAATGAGTACAATAAAGAAAAATCAACCAGCACCAAAGAAAAACATACCAGTTAAAGATCATCAATTTGGTTTTGTATTTAATCGTACCAATTATATGTTAATGCTTGTAGGTATTGGAGTAATTGCAATTGGTTTTATACTTATGGTTGGTGGAAAATCAGAAGATCCAAAAGTTTTTAGCGAAGCAATTTTCGACACACAACGTTTGGTAATTTCTCCAATTTTATTAGTTATAGGTTTTATTATCGAAATATTGGCAATAATGTATCGACCAAAAAAGGACAATACAATTAACAAAGAAACAGAAAGTAAATAAATAGATGACATTTTTTCAAGCACTAATTATTGCTATTGTTGAAGGAATAACAGAATTTTTGCCAATATCTTCAACAGGACACATGATAATTACTCAAAGCATTTTAGGTGTAGAGAGTACCGATTTTGTAAAAGCATTTACCGTTAATATTCAATTTGGTGCAATATTATCGGTTTTGGTATTGTATTGGAAACGCTTTTTTCAAAGCATAAATTTTTATTATAAGTTGTTTATTGCATTTTTGCCGGCAGCTATTATTGGTTTTTTGCTTGGCGATTTTATTGATAGTATGCTTGAAAACGTTATTGTGGTTGCAGTTTGTTTACTTATTGGTGGAATATTTTTACTATTTGTCGATAAATTATTTAATAAACAATCGGAAAATCAAGAAGTATCGAATTTAACAGCATTGAAAATCGGATTTTTTCAATGTATTGCCATGATACCGGGCGTTTCGCGTTCGGCTGCAACAATTATTGGTGGTATGGCAAACAAACTTAGTCGAAAAAATGCTGCCGAATTTTCGTTTTTTTTGGCTGTACCTACAATGCTTGCTGCATCAGCATACAAACTGCTTAAAAACTACAAACATATTACTAACGATGATGTTTCGATATTAGTTTTCGGAAATGTAATTGCATTTATTGTGGCAATGTTGGCTATAAAATTCTTTATCGAATTTCTTACCAAATACGGATTTAAAGC
>CAZRCF010000145.1:0-4310 GCA_964598505.1 uncultured Lentimicrobiaceae bacterium
GAGCAAACTGCCCTGCCATTAATTAGTTTTCAGTAAGAGTACTTCAACTATGCTCAATATAAACCTTTATACCAAGATACAGAACTTTACAATTAATAATTTTGAAATATTTGTAACAAAGTAGTGGTTAAATTATAATTTATCAGTTAAATTATTACTAATCTGTCTTCATATTTCTAACTCCTGACTTCTGTCTTTTTAATATTCATTAACAAAATAGAATACTTCTAAATAAAACTATTATTGTATTGATATAATGATTTATATAAAATATAATATAAATTAAATTAATTTAACTAATAAAATACATTAAATAAATAGAGGTTTATTTTTAAAAACTTTATAAATTTGCCGAAAAATTAAAATAATAACAAGGAAAAAAGGAGACATAACGTGGTAGAAACAATTCTTTATGCGATATTAGCATTATGTGCAACAGGAGTGGTTGCAGCTATTATTCTCTATTTCGTATCTCAAAAATTTAAAGTAATTGAAGATCCGAAAATTGATGAAGTAACTGAACAACTTCCTGGTGCAAACTGTGGTGGATGCGGCTTTGCCGGCTGCCGAAACTTTGCCGAAGCTATTGTAAAAGCGGGGAATATGGACAATTTGAATTGCCCTGTTGGCGGAAACGATGTAGCGGCAAATGTTGCTCCAATATTAGGTATTGAAGTAGTAGTAAAAGACCCAACTATTGCTGTAGTTCGTTGTAATGGCACTAAAATAAACGCTCCAGCAAAAACAAATTACGATTCTGCAACATCATGTGCTTTTGCAAATTCATTATACGCAGGCGATAGTGGTTGTCCTTATGGTTGTCTTGGTTGTGGCGACTGTGTAGTTTCGTGCCAATTTGATGCTATTTACATGGACGAAAATACAGGTTTACCTGTAATAATTGAAGATAAATGTGTTGCTTGCGGAGCCTGTGTAAAAGCTTGTCCTCGTAAAATCATTGAAATCAGACTACAAGGGAAAAAAAGCAGACGTATTTATGTAAACTGTATTAATAAAGAAAAAGGTGCGATATCACGCAAAAATTGTTCGGTAGCTTGTATTGGTTGCGGAAAATGTGTTAAAACTTGTACTTTCAATGCAATTACCTTAGAAAATAATTTAGCATATATTGATTACGAAAAGTGCAAACTGTGCCGCAAATGCGCATCCGAATGCCCAACAGGTGCTATAGTAGAACTTAACTTTCCTCCAAAAAAGGAGAAAGAAGTTATTGAAACATCAACAGAAAATGTATTATAAATTAAATAATTAGGAGGAAAACCTTGAGAACTTTCAAAATTGGCGGAGTACATCCTAACGAAAATAAATTATCGGCAAACAAACCGATTGAGATACTTCCAATACCGGAAAAAGTATATATACCTGTAACACAGCACTTAGGCTCACCATCTACATTAGTAGTTGAAAAAGGCACTAAAGTTAAAGTGGGAACATTATTAGCTAAAGCCGATGGATTTATTAGCTCAAATGTTCACTCATCGGTTTCTGGAACTATCGAAAAAATTGAAGAATCGATTGATTCGAGTGGCTATCGCAAAAACACTATTATTATTAATGTTGAAGGCGATGAGTGGGAAGCCGATATTGATACTTCATCAGCAATTAATAAAAAAATATTACTAACCGATAAACAGATAGTTGAAAAAATTAAGGAATCGGGAGTTGTTGGTCTGGGTGGAGCTACATTTCCAACGCAAGTTAAATACATGCTTCCTGAAGGGAAAAAAGCTAAATATTTAATTATCAACGCTGTTGAATGTGAACCTTATCTTACATCAGACCACGTAATTATGCTTGAAAAAGCTGATGAAATAATTATTGGAATAAAAATATTAATGAAAGCCTTAAATGCCGAAAAAGCATTAATAGGCATTGAAAGTAATAAGCCCGATGCAATTGAACGAATGACAAAAATTGCAAACGACCATATTGATATTGATGTTTATCCATTAAAAGTTAAATACCCACAAGGTGCTGAAAAACAATTAATTAAAGCTTTAACAGGCAGAGAAGTTCCGGCAGGAAAACTTCCAATTGAAGTTGGTTGTGTTGTTAATAATGTTGGTACTGCATTAGCTGTTTACGAAGCAGTTCAAAAAAACAAACCTCTTATTGATAGAGTTGTAACCGTAACAGGAAAAGCTGTAACCAACACTTGCAATCTTTTAGTTCGTATTGGAACTCCTACAAGCAATTTAATTAATAAAGCCGGTGGATTACCCGAAGATACAGGAAAAGTTATTTCGGGCGGACCAATGATGGGAAAAGCTTTAAATAGTTTAGAGATACCTGTTGTTAAAGGAACATCGGGGATTTTATTAATGACAAAAAAAGAATCGAAACGTGCCGAAGCGCAAAATTGCATTCGCTGCGGAAGATGTACTACTGTTTGCCCAATGGGACTTGAACCATATATTTTACAGCTATTTTCGGAAACCAAAAATTTTGAAGAAGCTGAAAATTACCATATAATGGATTGTATGGAATGTGGCTCTTGCCAATACACTTGTCCATCGAAAAGAGCATTATTAGATTATCTTCGAGTTGGAAAAAGCAGAGTTGGAGCTAATATTCGTTCGCGAGTTTAGCAAATTAAATAATTGTAAAGTCAGGCATATAAATATAAAATTATGAGTTTATTGACAATTTCAGGTTCGCCACACGTTCACTCAGGCAAATCAACGAATAAAATAATGTATGGTGTTATCATTGCTTTAATTCCGGCAATGGCAGTATCATTTTATTATTTCGGATTAAGTGCAATTATACTTACATTAGTATCAATTGTATCATGTTTACTTTTTGAATGGCTAATTCAAAAATTTATTATCAAAGGAAAAACAACAATAACAGACGGTTCGGCAATAATTACCGGTATGTTGTTAGCGTTTAATGTGCCAACAAGTTTACCAATTTGGATGTTAGTTATTGGAGCTTTAGTATCAATTGGAATTGCAAAAATGTCGTACGGTGGTTTAGGTAAAAATCCATTTAATCCGGCATTAGTTGGTCGTGTATTTTTATTAATATCTTTTCCTGTTGATATGACCACTTGGCCCAAACCAAACCTACCATTTAATACTTTAAATTTTATGGTTGATGGTTTAACAGGTCCTACCCCACTCGGAATAGTTAAAGAGGGCTTAAAACAAGGACAAACAGTTGATCAACTTCAAAGTTCGTTGCCTCAATATGCCGAAATGTTATTCGGGCAAATGGGCGGTTCGTTAGGCGAAGTTTCGGCAATAGCAATAATATTAGGTGGTTTGTTTTTATTATTTAAAAAAATTATCACTTGGCAAATTCCGGTAGCATTTATTGGAAGCACATTTGTTTTTGCAGCAATTTTATGGCAAATTGACCCAACACAATTTGTAAACCCAATGTTTCATTTAGTTACCGGCGGTTTATTACTTGGTGCAATATTTATGGCTACCGATATGGTAACCTCGCCAATGAGCAGGTCGGGACAAATTGTTTTTGGAGTAGGTTGCGGTTTACTTACAATCCTTATTAGGGTTTGGGGAGCATATCCCGAAGGTGTTTCGTTTGCAATATTGCTTATGAATGCTGTTACACCATTGATAAACAAAGGATTTAAACCTAAAAAATTTGGGGAGGTAGTTAAAAATGGCTAAAAAATTAGAATCTACACTTAGAAATATGATATTATCGCTGGTTTTAATTTCAGCAGTAATGTCGGCAGCTTTAGGATATGTTTATGTTTTAACTAAAGATCCTATTGCAAAATCGAACGAAAAAGCAGAACAAGATGCTATTAAAGCAGTACTTTCCGATTTCGACAATAATCCGGCTACCGATAAAAAAGAGATAGACGGTGTTACATATTATCCGGCTACCAAAGGTGGAAATCCATCGGGATGTGCGGTAAAAACATTTACTTTAAAAGGGTTTTCGGGTAAATTTACTGTTATGGTAGGTTTTCTGCCCGATGGAACTATAAATAAAATTCAGGTTTTAGAGCAAAACGAAACTCCCGGACTTGGAACAAAGATGAAAGAGCCAAAATTTATGAATCAATTTTTAGGGAAAAACCCTGCAAATTGGAAAATGCTTGTTAAAAAAGACGGTGGCGAAGTTGATGCTATAAGTGCTGCAACTATTACTTCAAGGGCTTTTTGCGATGCTTTACAACGTGGATTTGATGGCTATATGAAAAATTTTATGTCGAAAAAAGAGGAAATTAAAGTTGTAGCCGATACAGCAACAATCAACGTTTCCGACACAACTAAAATAGGAGAATAAATTATGGGACAATTAAAATATTT
>CAZRCF010000145.1:4410-7456 GCA_964598505.1 uncultured Lentimicrobiaceae bacterium
AAAACTATTCTTATTTTTATATTGCCTCCGGGTGCTTTTATGACCTATGCTTACTTAATAGCCATTATGAATGCAGTGAAACGTAAAATTAACAATTAAAACTATTTGATATGGAATTTATTAAAATTATAATACTTGCACTCCTTGTAAACAATGTTATACTTGCTCAATTTTTAGGTATATGTCCATTTCTGGGAGTATCAAATAAAGTTTCTACCGCTTTAGGAATGGGAGCTGCTGTTACCTTTGTTATGGCTTTAGCCAATTTAGTTACTTTTCTTATTTACAATTATGTGCTTATTCCATTAAATGTTACATTTATGGATACAATAACATTTATTTTTGTTATAGCTACATTAGTTCAAATTGTTGAAATAATACTTAAAAAAGCTGCTCCACCATTGTATCAGGCATTAGGTATTTATTTACCACTTATTACTACCAATTGTGCTGTTTTGGGTATTGCACTTTTGGCTATTAAAAAAGATTACACAATAGTAACCAGCGTTGTTTATGCAACCGCAATTGCAATAGGATTTACACTTGCAATGGTACTTATGGCAGGTATTCGCGAGCAAATGGAAACTACAGGCTACCCAAAAGGCATGAAAGGTTTTCCGCTATCGTTGCTTACTGCAAGTTTGCTTGCAATGGCATTTATGGGCTTTTCGGGTATGATAAAATAGGTTGCTTTTTTAAAAAAGTTTTATAAGAAGAGGTGGCTTTTGCCGCCTCTTTTTTGTTTATAAATATATTTGTATTAGTGGTAAAAGTAATGCTTTAAAGTTGGCTTTATATATGATTTAAAAAAACGTTTTATAAAATTGTAATTGTTTAATAAATGTTAGTATATTTGTAGAAATATAAATAAGCAAAAGGTTGGGGTATCAAGCTAAATATTGTTGGCTATCCTTGCCTTTGTTACGATTAAATAATAGTTATGCAAAATTTAAAATGAAGAAACTGACACTAAATATATTGCTTACGATTCTCTTTATTTTAATTAAGCAGAACATCTTTGGACAAGTTTTATATGAGCCGTTAATGCTTACTAAAGTAAATTTTTTAGAAATAAACTTTGACGCAAAAGATGAATATTGTTTATATTCTTCAAAACCAAAAGATATAATTGAAAATCCAGAGTTTAGGGCTTCTTTTTTACAAAAGCACAAAGTCAAATCAATTAAACATACAAGCTCTTCATCAATCTTTATTGAATTTTTTGATAATAATGGACATCTAATCAAACAAGAGTCTTATGTTAATCAATCATTGGTCAGTTCAACCATTATAAATAACCATTATAATAAATTTTCATTTCTTACAAAATCAACTCGTGCTAAAATTAATTTCAAATCCAAAGAAGTGTATGAATATAACTCAGATAGTAATTTAATAAAATATATAGAAACGAATAAATTTGGTTTTTTAAAAAGAAAGCATAGAAGTGAACAAATATACAAATATGATACTTTAGGTAATTTGACCGAAATACAAGGCATTAAAGAATTCTCTTATAATGAATCGGGAAAACTTCGATTACTAAAAGAAATAAATATTTATGGAGAAAGGTTTTCAAAGATTAATCGAAGAGAGAGAAAAAAAGGGAAATATGGGAACAGACAATTCAAAGAGTATTATTATAATTCTAACGGTTTGTTAGAACTTATTGAGATTAAACACTTTGATAGTATAAGTTATAAAAATTACAAGATAACTTTTGATTATGATGATTTAGACCAATTAATTAAAATAACTAAATATCACGGAAGTGGAGAAAAATGGAAAGTTAATCAATTAGAATATTCAGATGGTTACTTGATTGCAAACTATGAAACTATGTATCATGGAACTTCAGATAGTTACACAACAGTCACATCCAAATATTATTATGAAAATGGACTGATAAAGAAAAGTGAAAAATTATACAGTAATGATAGAATTATTAATGATCCTATAGCAGAAATAATATACTATGAATATACATTTTATTGATTATGCAAATAATCTTATATAAAAAAACATAGATAAACTTTGCATAACATCACATTGCTGCAAGCTGGGTTTAGTACCAAAATAATATAAATAACAAGTAAATAAATAATTTAGCAAGCTGAAAGGAAAGAAACTATACACTACTCCGCTTAACAGCAAGCTGCGAAAACTTTTGCACACTTTAATATGAAAAAATTCATCTTATTCATACTAACTATTGTTTTTTTTCAGATGAACGCACAAACATGCGATAGTCTTGAAAATGAAGGAGTAACTTATGGAGTTCCCTTAAATACCTTGAAAAAACTCATCGAAGCCAATTGTGACAAAGCAAAACTTTCTTTTGCTCATGAACTAATAACTGGCTACAGGATAAGTAAGGACTCAATTCGTGCAATTGAACTATTAAGCGACTGCAAAGACAGGAATGTTGATTGCAAATATGAACTTTTTAAAGTTTACTATGAAAATGAACCTGAAAGAGCCTATAAGTTAATAAGTGAAATAGCTCTTCTTGTCCCAATAAAAAATTACTGGGATAGTTCAATGGTTGTGAATGCAAGGCTAATTGCAGCTGATATGGTAGAACGTCATTTGGGCAACAATGAAGACCTTTCAAAATCCGCAACATGGTATCTATTATTTTATGAAATTGAATATGCTTGGTGCGAAAGTCCAACAAAAGGTATGATAGATGAAATGAATAGGATATTAAAAATGCTCACAGAAAAACAGCTTGATAATGCTTATAAGGAAGCTGAGGAGCTGTTAGGACATAAACCCATATTCCTTAGAAAGATGAAAAAATAAAAACGCGTGCCAATTGAGTAGGCAGCCACGCCCAGTTGATATATTACGCAATAAACTTTAATTTGAGTTATATACAACAGAACATCAAACATTATAAGTACTTGATAATAAATGGCTTCAGAAGATTTAAGAGTCTGAATTATTTATATAGCGTAATCTGTGATAATACAAAAGAGGCGAAATTAAGGGTCAAGGACAAAAGTTGGGGAGCAGATTAAAATAAATAATTAAATTTGCAATA
>CAZRCF010000146.1:0-7415 GCA_964598505.1 uncultured Lentimicrobiaceae bacterium
AAAAACAAAATAAATTAATGTTAATTATTAAATTATGTAATAAATAAAAAATAAATTGAAAGTAAAACAAATTCCGAAAAAAAGTAGAAATATTTTATTGTTTCAAATAAATTCAATATACTTGCATTTATTTGTTGAACTTAGGATTTATTTTATGTGCAAACTTGTGAAAAATATAATATCTAAATATTTTGTTGATATTTTAGTTATTATTCCAATATTTACTATTCCATTTATACAAACTAAACTTCTGTTAGATATAAGTTTAGGAATAAGGTTTTTAGCATTAAATATTTGGCTTATAATACTTAGTGTTTTTATCATATTTTTTCAGAATTCTTGTTTTGATGTTAATAAACTTCGATATAATAAGTTTTTGCTTTTTTATTCAATTTATATAATCTTTTCACTGTTAAGTGTTTTTATTTCAAATAATTATGCTGATGCAATTTATTCATTTTTTTCAATTTTTCATTTCGGAATGGTAATTTTTCTGTATTACTTAATATTTAAAAACTATTTGGTAAATATTAATCATATTACATTGATATTAAATGTTTTTGGAATATCTGTTTTAGTATTATGTTTTAATGATTTCTTAAAAGTTATAAATTTAACTGGAATTACCCACCAAAGTATTTATGAAATCACAGCTACCTTTTCACACAAAAATATACTTTCGGAAGTACTATTTTTTATTTTTCCATTTTCAATTTATCAACAATTACATAAAAATAAATGGTTGAAATTGTTAGGATTAATAAATTTTATTGGAGTTATTTTCTTTATAGTAATTTTAATAACTCGTGCTGTTTGGATTTCGATTTTTATTGGTTTTGTGGCAACATTTATATTATTTTTTATTTTATCGGACAAACAAAAAATTTCTAATTTTTTTAACAATAAAAAATCATATATTTTAATAATCTCATTTATAGTTATTATTATCTCGTCTCTATTTATTTATTCAAAACTAGACAGTTTCGAAACATTAAAAAAATCAAGTCAAAAAATATTAAAACTTTACGATTCCTCTCAACATCGGATTGAATTATGGAAAAGAACAATTGATATATCAAAAGAAAGTCCTATAATTGGTAAAGGTTTGGCTACTTGGAAAATTGAAGTTTTAAAATACGGTAATAGAAATTTACAATCTGAAGATAATATTACTTTTTACCAACGTCCTCACAACGATTATTTATGGACATTATCTGAACAAGGAGTTATTGGTTTAGTTTTGTTGTTAATAGTATATTTTTTGATTATTTACTATTTAATAAAAATAATTAAAACCATAGAAATAAGTAAAGAACTATTGTTCTACTATATGCTATTATATTATATTATTGGTTTTCTTATTTTTTCCTTCTTTAGTTTCCCGCGTGAAAGAGTTGAACATTCGTTGTTTTTAGGTATTATTTTTGGTTTGATTGTAGCTAAATACAATATTCTTTTTGATAAAAAACCAATAAAATTATTAAAAAATAAATTTAAAAAAATTGCAACTATTTTTATTGGTGTATTATTAATTACAGGAACTGTTGTTGCAATTTCGCGATTATACTCTGAAGTTCATATACGATTGGCTTTTCAAGCAAGAAGTGCTGGAAACTGGAATAAAGTTATTAATGAAATTGAAAAATCAGAATCCGTTTTTTATAAAATTGATCCATTTTCAACTCCAATTAAATGGTATAGCGGGGAAGCTAATTTGAAAATTGGGAATATTGAGCGTGCTTTTATTGATTATCAACAATGTTATAAGTTAAATCCATATCATATACATGTTTTAAACAATCTTGCAACTTGTTATGAACTAAAAGGAAACCATGTTCAATCTATAAAATTATATCGCGATGCAATAAAAATTTCACCTAAATTTGAAGATGCTTTACTGAATTTAACAGCAGTATATTATAATATTAACAAAATTGATAGTGCTTATTATTTTATAAGCAAAATAGATACTTCAACAAATAATGAAAAGTATTTGCTTTTTAATAAAGCATTGCAGAAAAAAAGAATTAAATAAAAAATATTATATTACTGATAAAGAATTACTTGAAATGATTTTCTGTTAAAATAATTATTATTAATAGTTAGTTTTCTTGAATTTAATTCAAAATCTTTAATAAAAATTATTAACTTTGACAAACAATTGATGTTTTATTATTTTAGAATTTTGATAAAACTATTTAAAACTTCAAGCGAATCAATAAAAGTCAATTATATAATTAATAAATAAACTTATGAAAAAGATGTTTTGTTATATGTTGTTTGGGTTCATTACTTGTAGTGGATTTGGTCAAACAATAGCTGGTGTTTCACCAACATCGGCACAGCAAGGTCAATTACTTAATGTAAGTATTTCGGGTACTAATACTCATTTTAGTCAAGCTTCAAATACTACTGTTTGGTTTCAACAAGGCTCTTCTACTATACTTAATACTGAAAGTAGTTATGCTTCAAGCAACACTTCATTAACCGCTTTATTACAAATAAATAGCCAGCAACCAACTGGAATATATAATTTACATATAAATAATGGTATTGATGGACATATTATCAAATTAAACGCTTTTACTATTAACTACAACCCAAATCAGCCATATTTAATTGGTGTTGCTCCAGATGTAGCTCAAAACGGACAAACTCTTGATGTAAGTATATCGGGTTCAAACACACATTTTAGTCAAGCAACTAATACTACTGTTTGGTTTCAACAAGGTTCATCTACTATAATTCCTATTAATAGTTTTGCTATTAGTAATAATTCGTTAACAGCGTCATTACAAATTGATAATCAACAACCAATTGGATTATATAATTTACATGTAAGTAATAGCATTGATGGGAATTTATCAAAGTTATATTCTTTTACAGTTATTAGCACTCCAATCATTGACACATTAAATTGTCCAGTATTAGATACTTGTTTAAACTTTACTCCTCAAAATTATTATATTAGTCATATTG
The DNA here is from genome assembly GCA_964598505.1 of uncultured Lentimicrobiaceae bacterium. GTDB lineage: Bacteria > Bacteroidota > Bacteroidia > Bacteroidales > WCHB1-69 > CAZRCF01. The sequence goes on from CAZRCF010000146.1 coordinate 2,980, forward strand.
AGTTAATAAATAATAACACAATACTAGTAACATGGTTTTTTGAAAACAATGGAGAAACAGCAACAATTGATATTGAATATCATTTTACTACTTTTGGAAATCAAATGATTGTCTTAACTATTAACTGCACAGGGGGTAAAGAATTAGAAACATATATTGGCTATGCAAATATTTTAGCTTCAATGATAATTAATGATAATTTTTTAATGCCAAAAATTGATATTTATCCAAATCCTGCTAATAAATACGTATATATAAATTATAAAAACACATCAAAAAATAAATTCAATATATTGATATATGATGTTTTAGGAAAAATTGTTTATAATCAAAACTCATACATCGAATTTCCAGTGAAATTAAATATTGAAGATTTAAAAAACGGAGTTTACTTTATTGATATTAAACAAGATAACAATAAAATTATTACAAAAAAACTATTGATTAATAATTAAAATTCAAACAATTATTTTTATAAATCTAAATAGATGATATGATAGTTTAGTAAAAATATTACTAATTATTAAGAAAAATGTAATAATGTTTTATTTTTTCAAATAAATTCAATATACTTGCATTTTATAAATCTTAATATTGATTTTTAATAACATTAATCAATAACAAATAACCAATAAATCAAAACATTATGAAAAAAATCATCTTTCTTTTAGTTGTTTTTTGTATTAGCATAGGGGCGTTTGGACAATACACTCCACTGTACAAAAAAGCAATATCAATTACAAATGATGGTTCGGAGTCATTTACAAATTATCCTGTTTACTTAAAAATTAATACTGCTGAATTAATAAGTGCAGGTTATATGCAATCTGATGGTGATGATATAAGATTTAGCTCAGATTTATGCTCGTCATCAACATTTTACGATTATTATATTGAGAATTATATAAATACAGATTCTACAATAATATGGGTAAAATTACCATTATATAATTCAATGACGACATATACAATTTACATGTATTATGGAGATGCATTATGTTCAAGTGCTTCAAATTTTAATAATACTTTTGTAAATAGGTATATTTCATCAGGAAATTTTACAATTACAGGAACTAATAATTATGATTGGTTACAGATAAATTCAGGAGATACTCTTTTTATTGGAGCAGGTGATAGTACATTAATTATAAACTCAAAATATTTTGTAAATAATGGAGTAATATATGGAAAAGGAAGAGGCTATCAAGTATCAAATACATTAAATAGTATTGGAACAGGTCCGGGTGGAGGACAAATTTCAATTAAAAGCAATTCAGGTAGTGGAGGTGCAGGTTATGGAGGAAATGGTGGCAGGGTGCTCTGATGTAGGAGATTCACCTGGTGTAGGTGGTATTCATTACGGTACTATTGATGGAATGGATATTCAAATGGGTTCATCAGGTGGTAGTAGTGATAACACTTTTGGTGGCTCAGGAGGAGGCACGATTACTATTAATTCAACTATTGTTAAAAATAATGGAATTGTTGATTTGAGTGGAGATAATGGACCCATACCGGGTGGTTCAAGAGGCGGCGGCGGCGGATCAGGTGGCGGATTAAAAATATTATGTAGTGAATTAACAAATAGTGGGTCAATAGTTTTAGATGGGGGAAATGGAAGTATTGGCACACAAACTGCTAATGATGATGGTGGCGGCGGTGCCGGAGGGAGAGTTAAACTTTTTTATGAAACAAACCCAATTCAGAATAATATATCAGTAAATGGAGGAATTGCAGGAATTAATGGAAGTGTGCCGGGTGAAGCAGGGGATACCGGAACTATTTATAACAGTGTAACTCAATATTTGGGAATATATAATATTGGAGTTCAATCTTCAAATAATCAATACGACACTATTAATATAAATTCCTATTTAAACTACACTTCGCCAAGTGGCAACTATATATGGACAAATTCTGGCAATTATTTTGATACTATTATGAATACATTTGGTTGTAAAAAATATTTAACAATTTTTTTAACAATTTATAATGATCCGAATCCTGAAATTTTACATTATAAATTTAATGAAAATGATACTATAGTTACTAATTATGCCTATTTTGCACCAGTTGGCACAGAAACAGCTTCTATTAATGGTGGTTTCTCTCAAGGAGGAAATGGACAATGTGGTGGTGCATTATTAGGTTATAATGGTAATTCAAATACAGATTATGTAAACACAAACTGGATTACAAATTTATCAAACACCTCGTGGACAATATCTTTTTGGACTTCAAATATTCAACCATCGTTATCTGTAAACTATATATTTGGAGATAATACAGCTATTTCGTTTAGGTGTTTTACAAATGGTGTTGCAGGAGCTAACAATTGGATTGTTAGAGGTCCTATAAACGAATTATTAATTACAGGTGCTGCTACTACTGCTCCTACGTTAACAACGATAGTTTACGATAGATCGGCTAATCAACTAAGAGCTTATGTTAATGGAGTTTTAAATAATACTGTTACACAAAATCCAGTAAATATAATTGGAACATCTCCTTTTAAAGTCGGAGGATATGGCTCTAATCTTGGATTGCAAGCAAATAGTTTTATGGATGAATTTCGATTATATAGCAGAGCTTTAAGTCCAACCGAAGTTGCTGATTTAGCTAATCTTAACGACAGTGTTTATATATCAACTAATATATGCTATAGCTATACTTCGCCAAGTGGCAATTATACTTGGACTACTTCTGGTTTATATTCAGATACTTTGCAAAACTCATCAGGCTGTGATAGTATATTATTTATAAATTTAACAATTAATACAAATACTTATGACACAATTTACGAAAACTCGTATTTAAGTTATACAACACCAAGTGGTAACTACACTTATACTACATCTGGAATTTACAATGATACAATCCCAAATATATATGGCTGTTTAAGTTTTTTAACTATTAACTTAACTATTAGGGACTATAACAACCCTGAAATTTTACATTATAAATTTAATGAAAATGATACTATAGTTACTAATTATGCCTATTTTGCACCAGTTGGCACAGAAACAGCTTCTATTAATGGTGGTTTCTCTCAAGGAGGAAATGGACAATGTGGTGGTGCATTATTAGGTTATAATGGTAATTCAAATACAGATTATGTAAACACAAACTGGATTACAAATTTATCAAACACCTCGTGGACAATATCTTTTTGGACTTCAAATATTCAACCATCGTTATCTGTAAACTATATATTTGGAGATAATACAGCTATTTCGTTTAGGTGTTTTACAAATGGTGTTGCAGGAGCTAACAATTGGATTGTTAGAGGTCCTATAAACGAATTATTAATTACAGGTGCTGCTACTACTGCTCCTACGTTAACAACGATAGTTTACGATAGATCGGCTAATCAACTAAGAGCTTATGTTAATGGAGTTTTAAATAATACTGTTACACAAAATCCAGTAAATATAATTGGAACATCTCCTTTTAAAGTCGGAGGATATGGCTCTAATCTTGGATTGCCTGCAAATAGTTTTATGGACGAATTTCGTATATATAGTAGAGCTTTAAGTCCAACCGAAATTGCCAATTTAGCTAATCTTAACGACAGTGTTTATATATCAACGATTTCGTGCTATAGTTATACCTCACCTAGTGGCAACTATATATGGAGTGCTTCAGGATTATATTCTGATACTTTGCAAAATTCTTCAGGCTGCGATAGTATTATTTATATTAATTTGACAATTCCGACTATTGACACATCTATTACAAAAACTGGCATTACTTTAACTGCAAATCAGTCTGGAGCAACTTATAAATGGTTAAATTGCGATAATAGTTATCAAGAAATTGCCGGTGAAACAGCACAATCTTTTACTGCAACTGCTAACGGTAATTATGCTTTAGTGGTTACAATTGGTGCTTGTTCTGATACATCATCTTGTTATAATATTGTTGGAGTTGGAATTCCCGAATATGAAAACGAATTTGATATTGTTTTGAAACCAAATCCAAGTGATGGCAAATTTTCTGTTATAACAAAAGAAATTGTCGAAAGTATTGAGATTTCAGATGTGGTAGGAAATTTAGTTCAAAAGATATTTCCAAAAAACAAAAATATTAATGTTGATTTAAAAAATAGAAATTCAGGAATTTATTTTATAAAAGTTATTGGAAAACAAAAATCAAAAACTATTAGAATTGTAATAAATCAATAATTGATTTTGATTGTTACACGTTATATTGTGTTATTAATAATGTTTTATACACAAATTAATAGAGTTCCGAGCAAAAAAATGTTAGGAATTCTATCGATTTAAATGTTAAAATATGTTGATAAGCAATAATATTATAACTTTTTTATACATTTACAGAATAATACACAGAATAAAAATTGTAAGTGGGAATTGAAATTGAAAGGAAGTTTTTGGTTAATAAATCACTATTTAAATCAATTAAAATTGATTCAA
>CAZRCF010000147.1:0-7411 GCA_964598505.1 uncultured Lentimicrobiaceae bacterium
CTTTTTGGGTTACTGTTTGCGAAACCAATAAAACGTCTGCTTTAAGTTCGATAGCTTTTGCAATAAACTCATCGTTAGGCACTTGACTGCCCATATTTATTGCTTCAATCATTTCATAACGTTCTAATCCGTAATGTCCGGCGTAACCTTTCATATTCATAATTGCGTCGATACCAACAGTGTGAGCATCGGTGCCAGTGCTTGCACCAACAACAACAATCTTTCTGCCAATATTTTGTTTTATAAACTCGTCGGTTTCGTGCATGTCCATAACTGTTGATTCTACTTTTGGAACACTAATAGTTGTGTAATCAACTGTATGTATTGATGTTCCGTAGCAATTAAAAAAGGTAAATCCTTCGGTTAGTTCTTTGTAAAAAACAATTTGAGGATTTTCGAAGCCCATTTTTTTTAACAAAAGTTTAGCTGCTTCAATTGATTCTTCATTGCAAGGAACAGGTAAGGTAAAACTAATTTGAGTTTTTCCATCGTTCATTGTATCGCCATAGGGCTTTATTTTTTTAAGGTCGAGATTTGTGTCAAAATCTCTCCCTTCCATTGAGTATAATCCACCGCTCATATTGTGATTTTTATATTATTTATAATTTTTAAAATGGTGCAAGGTAACTGGTACAGGGTGTCTGGTATGATTTCATTTTTTAGGTTTTATATGATTTTCTGTATTCAATTAATTTATAGATTTTGGCTGATATTTTTTTGGTTTCTTGAATTAAAATGCTTGCAATTTCTTCTTTTATAATGTTTAATTTCAATGCAATAATTAATTGAGTGCGTAATTCGCCACACGAACCTTTAGCAATAAATAAATATTGAATAAATTCTTTGTTCGTTTGTCTTTCAAAACCTTCGGCAATATTTGATGGAATTGAAATAGCAGAACGTTGCAATTGATCGCGAAAACTGAAATCGCGACAATCTTTATGCTCTTTATATACCTGTAAAGATAGGTTTAATCCGTCTTTCCAAATATCTAAATCTTCAAAACATTTAACTGCACTCATTTATTTATATTTTATTCTTCACCATTCACCAGTTACCGTGTACCGGTTACCGGCTCTTGTTTCATAATTTCAACAAACGGATTAAAGTAGTTTGTCCCTTTTTCAGCAACGCCTGCTAAACCCTTTCCACCATTTTTTGGTCGTTTTACATCACCAAACATACCTTTTTCTAATGCTGAAAATAGTCCTTCTTTTTCAATTTTTGTTACCGTATTTAAAGCATCATCAACAACTTTTTGAGCTCGTTTTTGAATAATTCCATCTTTTTTAAATTCAACTTCATCACCTATATTTTTCATATTATTGAAAATATATTTTGCGTTTTCAATTGCAACATATCTATCCGACATAAATGGTGTATGAATTGCTTCTGTCATCATTCCAAGCAGCTGAATTCCTTGCCCTGTCCAAATAGAGATTTCGTTAAAAAGAGCATCTTGAAGCTGACCTTTAAAAATATTTCCTGTTTTAAATTTTGTAGGAGGCATATATTTAAGTGGAGCTTTTGGAAATATTTCGCGAGTCATTTGAGCTTGTGCTAATTCGAATAAAAATCCATTTTGTAAGTCGGGATCCATTTCAAAAGCATGACCTAACCCCATTTGTTCTTCGGGAATACCAGCTAATAAAGCCAATTGTTCATTAATAAAATCGGAAGCTAAAACTGTGTGAGCCTCTTCAAAAGCATCGGCAGTAGTTAAATAATTATCTTCACCGGTATTTATAATTACACCAGCAAAGCCATTTATAATTCGCGAAAAATATTGATCAACCATTGTTCGTTGCATATTAATATCGCGGAATAAAATTCCGTATAACGCATCATTAAGCATTACATCTAAGCCTTCCAAAGCTCCCATAACTGCAATTTCGGGCATACACAAGCCTGAACAATAGTTACATAAACGAATATAACGACCAATTTCAACTCCAACTTCATCTAAGGCAGAACGCATAATGCGGAAATTTTCTTGGGTAGCATAAGTGCCTCCAAAACCTTCGGTAGTAGCTCCGTAAGGAACATAATCTAAAAGGCTTTGCCCAGTAGTTCTAATTACGGCAATAATATCTGCCCCTTGGCGAGCAGCGGCTTGAGCCTGAACAACGTCTTCGTATATATTTCCGGTTGCAACTATAACGTAAATATATGGTTTTGCTCCTTCGCCTAATTTTGCAATATAGTTTTCACGACGTTTTCTGTTTGCTGAAATCTTATCAACACTTGCTTTTATATAAGGTTCTAGTGCCGAATGTATTTTATCAGTTGAATTGATTTTTTGTTTGGCAATATCCAATTTTCCGTTTGATACATTTTCGGCAATTTGTTGTGGAGTAAAGCCGGTTTCGATAATTGCATTTCCCAAATAAAATAAAACGCCTTGATTTAAAACGCCTTTTTCTTTAATATCGTCAATTAATACATTTGGCAGTGGAACTTCGTTTGCATCAACGCCATCTATTCCCATTAATCTGCATAGTGTCCGTTCAACAGCAACCGTAGTGTAATTATTTACAAACTTTTGAACGTCATCTGCAATATTTTTAGAAACTTTTTTTGCTTTATTTACTTTCTCGAAATCAAGCCCTAACTTACTTGTTTGCATTTGTTTATATTTAATTTTTATTTTTTTTAATTTAAAGTAGCAAAATTCAGACAATTACTTTTTAATTAATACTCGCTACAAGTGCAAATATGCAAAAAATCAACAAATTATCCAAATATATTTATTTGAATTATAATTAAAACATATATTAAATCTTCAATCAATTTTTAATCTATTGATTTGTAGACAAACAAGATTTATAAAAAACGTTAGTCTCTGTATGGTAAAATACTATTAAAACATTGAATATCAGTTTTTAAATAAACTGAATTATTGTTGCTTTTTCTCTAAAACAATTGAACGTTTATTGAAATCGGCAGCAGCATTAATAACATTTCTGAATTGCTCAAATAATTCTATTGGGTATGACATTTTTTTATAGTATTCCGAAACTTCAACAATAACGTTACTACCATCAAGAGTTGCTTTAGAAACAAATCCTGCTGAGGGTAAATTTTCATCATTTAGTACAACATTTATATTCATTGTAGAAACATCAACCACTTTATAACCTTCGGGTATATTAAATACTATTTTTCGGTAATAATAATGCACATTTTGAACATCAACTGGTTGTTGTCTTTTTTTAACATTATATAATTCCGCTTGATTTCCAATGAGTTGCCCCAACTTAACAACAATTTTGTTTCCTGCTTGTTCGGTAATTGTTGCATGAGCATTAGCTTCTATAATAAATGGATTTATAAACAAATCAGTTGCAGCATCATTTTTAACAGAATAAGAATCAATGGTAAAATTATCGCAAAGCTTTATATATGCGTTTACTAATTTTGTTTTATTGTCTGGTTCAAGTAAACGATAGTATGGTTGGAGAGTTGCAGCATTTTCACCTGTATATACTTTTTTAATATCCAAGTTCATGGTTTCCATATTTTCGTCCAAAGTAGCTATAACAACTAAAGAATCGCCATTTTGCAAATATGAAGTTGCAGGAATAATTTTTGATTTATATTTGAATGATGTAAGATAATCAACAGTAATTGTTGACATATAAACTCCATAATTATCAAAATATTTTGGCGAAAAAAATCCTAACCGATGAGAGAAATCTGATGGTTCAACATATTTTTTAATATTTGGAAAAAACAGTAGTATATCGTCTAAAAAGTTCCATCCATCAAAATCGGGGTCAAATTTTCTATCATATCTATCGCAAGTAACAACAACCTCAACAGGTATTTCAGCACAACGATATAAATTTGCGAGTAAAATTATCATTCCTGTATTATTTGTGTATTTATTATTTAAAGTTGCTTCAATATCGCCGGCTTTAACCGGTTTGCCTTCAACTGTGCCAATATTATTTTTTACCCAATCTTCTATTTTTCGCACTGTATTTTCTTCAGAAAGCCCTCTAATTTTAATCTCTTTTAAAGTCTTTTTAAGAATTTTATTATAATTTTTTTCTTCATTGAAAATAATAGAATAATATGTATGACAAGCATTATCAAAAGTTCTAATACGCGATCGGTTATTTGCATAATTATATGCCAAAGTATATTCAATACGTTGTTTATTAGCATCATTTAAAGCATATTCCTCTTTTGGCAAAGCAGGAATACTATCCATTTTAGTGTAATAATGCCATTTACCTTTATCTTCCAAAAGCTTGTCTTCGGGTGTTTTAAATCCATTATATCCTTTGGTTAATATTTTCAAGTTTTCGGGGGAGTAAATTTCAAATTCAACATTATATGATGGAATACCAAACTGCATTAAATATTTTCCCGATATTTGAGGTTCTTTTTTTAGCACATAATAATATTCTATAATTCCTGGCGATGAAGCTCCTTCGATAGCAAACTGCTGATAACCTGAACTTTCATCATCATTGTTTTTGATTTCTTTTATATTTTTTTTATCTACATAAGTTACTTTATTATCAGATGTTATAAATCGAGCCTGAATATCAACAATCTCTTTTACATCGTTCATTGAAATATAAATTTTATTCAAATCATCAAGGGCGTCATTGCTTACAACTAAGTATTTTCTATGAATTGTAACATAAGTAAACAATTCGCTCGATTCTTTATCATAAGCATATTCGAGTAAATATTTTGTTTTTAAACCATAAGCTTCATATTCTTTATATTGGGCTAAATTATATGAAAAAAAAGGAATAGAATCCCATTTAAAGTTTTTATACTCAAAACTTTGCGATTTTCCGCTAAGAAGCCAAATTACTAAAGCACAGATTATTAATATTCTTTTCATATTAGTTAATTTTAAATGTATATGAGAATTATTTTTTTATTTTTTTTAATGTAACCGATTGATTATAAGATTGATTTATTTTTTTAATAATATTATTATAATTTGTAAATTCTTCGGTAGGTAACATTAAGTAATTTATAATTGCATTTTGATTAAGGTAAATTGATTTTGAATTTTTATAATATTTCCCATTCAAACTCAGATAATTACTTAAAATTTCATAATCGTTAGGTGAATATTCAATGGTATATCCTTCTGGAATTTCTAAAACAAAATTATTGTTCCACGATATTTTTCTTGATTGAAAAATTGGATATGGCGATTGAGCTATTTCAATTTTACTGTCTTTTAATGATTTATCAATGTTCAAATTAACAAATATTTCATCACCACTTATTGTAATGTAGTCTTTTATTACAAAGCTATAATGTATTGTTAAAACCGAATCGCGATCTAAAGTATTGTAATATGCAGTATCAATTTTATATTTATTGTTGCCTTTTTTGGTAATTGATTCGATTGTAGAAATGATTTTTTCCACATTTAATCCACTAAGAATATTTGCAAAGTTTTGTCGAATATAACCATTAAAATGAGCAACACCTTTTCCAATTAAAGAGTCGTTAACAATACGAAGATAAACCGAATCAGAAATAAAATTTTCATTTGCACTTACTTCAGGAACTGTAAATAGTTTATATTGATTGCTTGACAAGTAAGCCAAAGCCTGCTTGCTTTGTGTAAATGAGCTGGGGCGATTAATATCTAAAAGTTTATTTGTAGCATCAAGAAAATATGTTTTTTTTTGCGAATCTTCATATATAACAATCATGTGGTTATCAACATTCATTGATGGGAATTGTTCGTAGCTATATGGTATATCGCGGGTGCCAATCCATGATGGATAAGTATTTATACCTACACTTTTTGCCATAACATGAATTAGCATTGCCATATCTTTACAATCGCCATAACGTTTACTCATTATTTTTTTTGGATCGCGAGGAATAATTCCTTCCATTCCATGCTCAAAAGCTATATATTTAATATTGTCTTGAACCCAATAATAAATACTTTTAAGTTTCTCTAATTCGTTTGATTTATTTCGAGTAATTGAATCTGTAATTTGTTGCATCTCAGCTGAAACCGATAAATCAACTTTTGCTAACAAACTTGAGTACCAATTAAACATGGTTTGTAAATTTGAAGCTACATCAACCATTTTCCCATCATTATCTTTATATCTATTAATAACTATAACCAAATGAGGCGAATAATAACTAATAGGCATAGCATCATCTTGTCTTTTTAGTGGACTAAGGTCTGTCATCCACCAGCGATGAATTGTGTTTTTACCATCTTTTTCCTGCGAATATTGAATTTTTTCGGTGTTTTTTCCCAATTTGTAGGCTGTAAATTCAACATCAATAGGTACTATCATTTCAAATACACTATTTTCAACAGGCAGATAGCTTTCAAAAAAGAATTTCCCAAAATATCTTGGTTCATTAATAAGCAATGACGACACTTGATAGGTTTTTGCTCCTTGAACTAACGAAGGAAAAACAAATGTCCTTTTTTTATTCTCGTCATAAAAAATTGCATCATCATTATCAAAAGAATCTTGAAACTCGGTTACTTTAACTTTCTTGTATTTTTTTCCTTCGGGAATTAAGCTATATGCTTCAAATGATTTTATAGTAATCAAATCTGAAAAATATATTTCTCCTTCCGAAAAATAATTCGGTTTATCAGAAGTAATAAAATAGCTTTTTATCTCTTTCGACTCAATTTGGAGTTGATTGTTTTTTAAAGTTAATATATTACTTCTAATATTCTCAAGCAAAACACCTCTACTTTCAGGATACTTATTTGTATATTTTATTAAATCGACATCAGGTTGCGATATTGAAAAAAAATGAATTGTTGAACAGAATGTGAATAATAAAGTTTTATAAATTTGTTGAACAGTCATGTTAATAATAATTAATATTTAATTTCGGAAAGAATAACGCCGTAATAATAATTTCTTGATAAAGTAAGCTTTCCGGTGTTATCGTAATATTTTGCAGTTCCATGTTTCATATCAAAAACAAAATACTCTTCGTCTTGAATAATCCCATTATCATAATATGTTTTTGATTCTCCATTTAATTCTCCATAATAGTAATTTTTTAGCTTGTTGAGTTTTCCATTTTGATAATATTCATAATAAGTTCCGTTATATTCTGAACCTATTCTGTTGTATTTCAAATATGTTTGTCCATTTGGATAGAACGTTTCGTAAGGTCCTGATTTTGTACCTGAATAATAAAAAAAGTCGGCTGATTTTTTACCATTTTGATAGTATGCAACAATGTGAACAGTGTCTTTTCCAATAGAAATTGGTGGAACCAAATTGCCATTTTTATCTTTGTATGTATAGCTGTATGGGTTGTTATCAATAAAATTAACAGCATACATTAATTGACCATCGGGAGCATAAAACGAAGATAGACCATCTAAACTATTTGCAAGATAATTATATTCAATTTCCGATTTTCCGTT